>CAXAHZ010000028.1:0-11446 GCA_963968875.1 uncultured euryarchaeote | reverse complement strand
CAACATGCAACCATTGAAAACATTGCTATCAAGGAGTTCTCCATTTTTCAACCCTCCAAGAGCCGCAAGTGGATTAATGGTAATGTTAAGGAGGACTTTTTCCCAAATCATCTGCATCGAGTCGGAGTAAACAACGGGTTTCAGGCCTGCTGATTCAAACAATTGAGAAAGAAGTAACATGGTATCAGGAGTAGGGCCGAGAGGGATACTGGCGAGATTCACACACCCCACTCCCGCCCAAGTCACCGAACCCTGTGGAGTTCTGTAAGCCCCATGAGTGGTGGTTGCAGCCACCGTACGACTCGGTCCAACAATACGGCTCAATGTTTCAACATGACCAAGCCCATTGGATAAAGCGAGGACAATACCGTCGCTCTTCACAAGATGAGATGCCATGTTGGCAAGATGTCCGACTTCATGGGCTTTGCATGTTAGAATCACAAGGTCAGAAGCGTGCTCAAAGGAATCTGGAAGTTCTAATTCTTCAGTGCTCAACAGGAACCGATCTGCAGCGAATTTGGATTTACTGGCACCTGTAATTTCCAAGCCCTGGAGCATCACCATTGCACCTCGTTCACCTCGCAAATGGAGATGAATTTCATGAGATGTGTTTGCAAAGGAGCTGGCGATCAATGTTCCAATTGAACCAACACCCAATACGGAAATACGCATGATTCGCCCTCATTGATAACTGGCTAAGTGCAAGACTACGGTGCCTGCTTCATGCGTAATCCACATGGTAGAGTATGGTTCTGATGGAGGGGTAAGAGACAAGTTGGTCATACCCGGTGAGAGATACTGTCCATCCCAATCGTGACTCCAATCATCTCCAACTCCACCTTCTCGTGCGATTCTGAAGGGTATTGATTCGTTACCCGGATTAATGAATGTAAGTTCACCCATACTCTGGTCCAGCAAGGTTCCGTTAATCGCCCTTGCAAGTGGCGTTGTCCAAAATCGAGTTGTTGTATTCATCCATTCCACAAGCATTTCGGGTCCCGCATGAACATCAAATTTGAGACGTGGATAGGGGTCAAACGGTTCGCTGTTACTGCACAATGATGCATTCGACCCCTCAGCCATCAACAAGGTTAGGTTTTGTCCGGTTTCAACGGCAGGGAGCGAACCAATTTTGAAAACGGTTGTATCCCATATCCAAGGCCCGTCCAGAGGACGAGAAGGTGTGCTTATCGTCGGATTGATAGGGCAGAACTCGTTTCCAATCTGAAGGACTCCACCTTCAATGAACAACGAACCCCATCCGGGAATCTCATCTTCACTTGTTCCAATGGTCCAACCCTCTTCCGGAGATATCCCTTCCAATGGGCGATAGTTCTGCGGCAAAAGCGGATTGAATGTATCGTTATTCAACGTAATTTGAGACATTGGTGGTTGGAAAACCAACGGGTCAAGCCCTCGGAGACAAATTGAAGAGGGGGCTTCTTCATATTGAGCAGCCATACCAAGTTCCCCCTCAAGCTGTACCAAGGTTGTTTGCAGATCATTAATTTGAGAATCAACAACCGAGACATTGAGTTTACTTGAGTCCAAAAGTTCTCCGTGGAGGTCAACGCATCGCATGACATGGTTTCCGGTAAAGATGTCATACCAATGGTCGGAGGCAGCCACCTCAAGACCGGGTTGAAGAAGCTGAGTTTCCAGTGAATATTCTCCGTTCATTTCTACAACATAGGTCAGGTTGGACACCAAAGGTTGTTGGATTGAGGACCATGTATAATTGATCCAAAATATGGCGGTGCGCCCGGGAAGCAGATTTGAGCCGCATCCTTTTCCGTTGAGCGTCAATGTATTTTGGTCATCGCAGACCCATTCAATGTTCCAATCATGCCCCTCTTTCTCGAAAAATACATCAATGGAATAGGGCTTTTGAATTGAAGATGGATTGGTGATTTTCACTTCATTGTATGAAAACCATGTTCCATTCTCACCCAAGATCGCAGGACTAGGTGTGCCAATTTCAAATTCTAAATCATCGTCCCATGAATCGCCCCTCAACACTGGTTGTTGAGCCGGTAAAATGAGCAGGATGGAAATGAGGAGTAACATCCCCATGCGACCGTGATCTCGTTCGTTCAAACCCTCGTTTTCATCTAAAATAAACGGGATTCGCAAATCATTTCCAAGGAAGAATATCAGCGGTAAAATCAATCCTAGAACGAGGAACCAAAGGGAAAAACCATCAAACACATCAAAAAGAAATGCAAAGAGCAGTACAACTGCGAGAAGCAGGCTTTGAGTACCTGAACTCCTGGCTTCAAGCATCCCCATTCGGGCGATGAGTAGTCTTCCACCGGGGAAGGTAGGAACCGGTAGGACTGAGATCCATGCAAAGAGCATTAGCATCCCACCAGCATGAACCCAAGGATGAGCCCATGCCATCCTAATGAGTGCATCATCGTGAACAAATTCTATTGCGATTAGTGCCAAGAAACTTGGGGCAGACGTTAGCAGAGGCATTGATGATGGTTGAAGGTACTCTGGAGTTAGCGTAATGCCTGCAAGGAAGATGGTGATACCACTGACCATCAATACGATCGGGACGGAAAGAGCCGTATAACCAAGCGATGCTCGATTTGGCCATGGACGTGCATCCATACGTGGCATGGTTGGGATGAGTAAGATTCCGAACGGCCAAAACATCCAACTTGACGGGAAGACTCCCAGGGCATAGAGGGCGATGGTGAGGTCGGGGACCGGCATAATATGGCCAGAACGAACGCCGAAGCGGCGTGCAATGCGTAGTTGAATAAAAGAGGCAGCAAGGAGACACGCCATTACCGGAAGCGTATATCCAACAACGGCGTCCATGAATGATGATGATGAAAACCAGCCGTCGGTTGGTCTTGCAGAATTCATCCACACGTCGCCTGCAAGAGTGAGGGTAAGGAAGGAGAGCCCCCAAAACAAGAGGACGGTATTCAATCGCGGAAATTGACGCTCAGGAAGTGGAAAAACCGTGACGACCCATCCTTCATCCATTGTTAATTTCGCCATCCACCCAAGTCGCTCAAGGTGACGGTTGGCAACAATAAGCCCTTCATGTATGGAAGCATCGCCAGAGTAACTAACCTTCCATGAAGGCCATCGGCCTCCAGTATGCTGAAGTATGTCAAAATAAGAGCTTAAGACCGAACCTAAAAGTTCGTGTTGGTCCCAAGATTCTTTGTGATGGCCCAACTGCTGGGGCAAATCAGACGGGGGTTCTGGCTCGCTCAACATCCCCCACCCAACACTCGGTAATGCCCATCCCCCATGAATCCCTCGTTAAGGGAATCCACTGAAACAGGCTGCTCACTTGTTCTTGAACCGCTTCAATCGGAACGTTTCCTCTCGTTCCATTTCTTCGAGGCGGAGTTGAATGAAGACCTTAGCTTCTTCAAGTTCTGGAATAACCTTGAACTCTAGAGCGTTAACACGGCGTTTAGTTGCTTCTATCTCAGCAAGCAGTCGCTTAAGTGTAGCTTCCATCTCAGAAGCAGTGACGATCTTTTCAATCAATTCGCTAAACGAATCACTGGCTTCATCAATGTAAGGCGAGGAACCAATAAAACCAATTCCTCGCTCTGAAAAAGTGGATTTCAAGTTGGTCCCACTAACGCTCGGAACGACGACACCCATGATGTTTCGGCGCTCTACCTCAACTTCGGGATGTGCCGAATTCGCAATGGCAGCAGCACGAACTGCAAGGCCGCCTTCAATCGCATTTGCAAGATCAATTCGCGTTTTGGCGAGGCGATAAGCGTTGGTAAGTTCTTTCTTTGCCTCAATCATAACAGAAAGAAGTTGTCGGAATTCGTGGAACAACCCGTCCCGCTTCATTTTCAGCAACTTGTAACCGTTTTTGGTCTGCTTGATTCGAGCCTTCAACTTGATGAGTTCGCTTCGGGTTGGTTTGATATCCAGTGCCATAGCATTCCCCTCTTGTATCAGTTGTCGTTAATGTTCAAGCTCGGTTGTCTGGGTGATACTTGTCAATCCACTTTTGGTCAAGACGAACAAGGTACTTTGTGTCAATCGCGGACATGAGACCCCAGCACAAATCAAGTGTTTCTTCAATGGAACGGTCTTCGTCCCTTGATTGGCGTAGGAACTTGTCTTCAAAGACTCCAGAGAAGTCAAGAAGTTGCTTGTCACGCTCGTTGAGTGCATCTTCACCGACGATGGCGACAAGTCCACGGAGTTCACGGCCTTGGGCGTATGCAGCATACATTTGGTCGGACACTGACTTGTGGTCCTCCCGGGTCGTTTTCTCACCGATACAGGAACCCATCAACCGAGAGAGAGATGGCAGAACGTTGATCGGCGGATAGATACCTTGTTGATGCAATTCACGAGAGATAACAATCTGTCCTTCAGTAATGTATCCGGACAAGTCGGGAATTGGGTGGGTAATATCGTCACCTGGCATGGTTAGAATTGGGAATTGAGTGATTGAACCCTTCTTGTTCTTGATAATTCCAGCACGTTCGTAGAGCATAGCCAAATCGGTGTACATGTAACCAGGGTAACCACGTCGTCCAGGAACTTCTTCACGAGCAGCACCAATTTGACGAAGAGCGTCACAGTAGTTGGTCATGTCTGTGTAGATAACCAAAACGTGGTAATCTTTCTCGAAAGCAAGGTATTCTGCGGCCGTAAGTGCAAGACGAGGCGTAATGATTCGCTCAACAGCCGGGTCATCGGCTAGGTTAACGAACAACACAGCGTTCTCCAGGGCACCTGTTCGCTCCAAATCTGAGCGGAAAAAGTTGTATTCTTCGGCAGTGATTCCCATTGCGCAGAACACAACAATAAATTCTTCATCGGAATCCTTGAGTTTTGCTTGACGAGCAATTTGCAAAGCAATATCGTTGTGTGGAAGACCTGATGCCGAGAAAATTGGCAACTTTTGTCCACGGACAAGACTCGTACACAGGTCAATTGCCGACACACCGGTTTGAATGAAATCGTTTGGACTCTGTCGGCTGTATGGATTGATTGCAGCACCGATGATGTCTGCTTTTTCCTCAGCAACAATTTCTGGGCCGCCATCACGGGGTCGTCCAGCTCCATCCAAAATACGACCTACAAGGTCTGTACTTACGGGGAGTTTGAAGACATCGCCCATGAAGGTAACACCAGATTCACGGTCAATCTTTGCCGTTCCTTCAAACACTTGGACGATCACAAGATCGTCTGATGTGTCGAGAACTTGTCCGTTCTTGATGGTACCATTTGAGAGTCGTAGTGTAACGATTTCACCAAAGGCAACAGGCTCAGTTTTATTCAAAAAGACCAGAGGTCCTTTCACGTCAGTAATGGTTCGGTATTCTTTTCCAGTCATGATATTCCTCTCCTCAGTTTTCCTCCACCGTATCGGCGATTTCATCGGTCATTTTCTTGACCATCTCAGCAATGACATCAATGTAACCTTTCTCAAACCGACCTCTCATAAGGTCGGAACGAGCTGGGACGTTAACAACATCGTTGAGAACTGCACCACCGGCCATTGCAGACTTTGCTGCATCTTGGAACGATAGGATTGCCTTTGCCATTTGGTATTGCAAGTGAATGTCACAGTATGCATCAACGTCGTGGAATCCATTCTGTTGAAGGAAATATTCACGGATCATACGAGCGACTTCAAGCGTCAATTGTTGGTCGGATGGCAGAGCATCTGAACCGACCAGTTGGACAATTTCTTGGAGTTCGGATTCAATCTGCAGAAGACCGCTGATCTGTGTTCTAATTTCAGGGAAATCCTGTGCGATGTTGTCGCGGAACCACTGGTCGAGGCTTTGTGGATACAAAGAATACGAGTTGAGCCAGTTGATTGCTGGGAAGTGACGTTGTCGTGCAAGTCCAGCATCAAGACCCCAGAACACCTTGACGATACGGAGCGTACCTTGAGAGACCGGTTCGGAAATATCTCCACCGGGTGGCGATACAGCACCGATAACGGTAACAGATCCATCGTCTCCGTTAAGGGTCTCAACACGGCCAGCACGTTCGTAGAACTCTGCAATTCGTGATGAGAGGTAAGCAGGATATCCTTCTTCACCGGGCATCTCTTCAAGACGAGAAGAAATCTCACGCATTGCTTCTGCCCATCGTGAGGTTGAGTCTGCCATCAAAGCCACGTCGTAGCCCATATCACGGAAGTACTCAGCGATGGTAATTCCTGTGTAAACAGATGCTTCTCGAGCTGCAACTGGCATGTTTGAAGTATTTGCAATCATGACAGTACGGTTCATGAGGGGCTTGCCAGTGTTTGGATCGATCAAGTGAGGGAACTCATCCAACACTTCAGTCATCTCGTTTCCACGTTCGCCGCACCCGATATAAACCACAAGTTGTGCATCGGAATACTTTGCAAGGGATTGCTGAGTCACGGTCTTTCCGGAACCAAACGGCCCAGGAATTCCTGCTGCTCCACCCTTAGCGAGGGGGAACAAGAAATCCAGAATACGCATACCTGTGATTAGGGGGGTTTCCGGTGCGTACTTTTGCTGGAAGGGTCGTGGGGTTCTAACTGGCCACTTCTGCATCATCTGCATTTCAGTACCGTTGTCGAGTACACAAACTGTTTGTGTGACGTTGAAATCGCCTGATTCAATTGATTTAACGACACCACTAGCGGTGGGCGGAACCATAATTTTGTGAACGATTGTTTCGGTTTCTTGAACGTGACCAATCACTTGGCCTGGAACCACTTCATCGCCAACGGCGACTTGTGGTTCAAAGGTCCAAATCTTTTCGAGATTAAATGCGTCTGCGTCAACACCACGAGTGATGAAAACGCCCATTTCCTCTTCCAAGGTTGGAAGGGGACGCTGAATTCCGTCGTAGATTTGCGTTAGCAAACCGGGTCCTAGAGAGACGGAGAGGGTTTCTTGTGTGTTCAACACAGGTTCACCGGGACGGATACCTGATGTATCTTCGTAAACTTGAATTACAGCTTTTTCACCGTGCAATTCAATCACTTCGCCCATTAAACCTTCATGGCCCACACGTACAACGTCATACATTGCGGCGTTCATGCCAGTAGCGGTCACGACAGGTCCTGATATTCTGTAAATTACTCCTTCATTGCTCATTTTTTATTCCTCCAGGTTTTGTGTGGAACTTCACTTCCACAGATCGACTCCTATTGCCTTGCGGATGGTATCTCGCAAGGTAGTGTCTTCCTCCGTACCGATTCCAAGAACGGTTGGGGAGACGGATGCCGAAAGTTGTTCACGCAAGCGATCGGGCAGTGTTGTAAGCATGGTGGAGTCGACGACCATGAGTCCAACAGATTTGTTGTTGAGAAGGGAACGAAGGGTGGAATGCAAATCTTCCTCACCTTCGGGATTGTGCAGGTCCGAAAGACCTGCAAGCTGGAAACCAAGGGTGAATTCAGGTGGACCTACTACTGCAATCTCCATCATATCACCTCACAAAACGTGTGCCTCTAGCACTTCGGCGCTAAGGCCGGCAAGTCGTCCACGAACGATAAAACGCAGATCATTGACTTCTTGAACTTTCATTGCCACATAGTGTATGATAGGGAGCGCTGATACAGGATGGAGGTAGCTCATCCGTTGCATCATAGCATATTCCCTTGCTTTCATCCACGTGATAACAGGATCTAAACTACGAGTTGTTTCTGATTCTTCAAGAACCGCTTCAAACGCTGGCATGTCAAATCGATCACCCGCACGAAGAAGGTCCAACATAGCGCTTCGTCCACCACCAGCGATGGTTGAGAAGGAGCGCTTTGGAAGCAGACGGCCGCCAGGGATGAGCAACGATACGAGTTGATCGCTGGGTATTCCGACAGCACTGGCTTCAAGGATGTTGACGATGTTGCGATGATCAATTTCACTTGCAAAGAGACGACTTAGGAAGCGTGCAGGTGCGCCTTTTGCCGCCTTCATAGCCTTCTGAGCAGTAGCGAAGTATTGGCGATCCAGAGCATCTTCATATTCCGATAGAGTTCCGTTTTCTGGGACACGTCCAAGAGCAGGACCAAATGATTTACGACGCATCAAGAGTGCAGCAGATCTTAGGTCTTCGGAACTTTCAACAACTTTGAGCCAGGGCGTATTGATGTCGTTAACTTCCGGAAGAATGGTGTTGCCCACCTCTTCAATTGAAATCTCGTTGTGCACTGCTCTGAGAACAGCTTTTGCATTTTGATATTCAAAGCGGAGGGTGTAAATCTCAATCAGCGGGCGGATGGTACGGTTGCTCATGTCCACAATATCTTGAAGCTCAGCTTCCAGATTATGAGTGAGTGCAGCCTCAACCAAGTCGCCGCCGGACAGTTTTCCTGCGTAGAGGTCTATCTCTGTTCTGTATCCCAAATCCCCGACTGCCACCGTAAGTTGGTCGACAGACTGATTGATGAGTTGGCGTAGACGAGCTCGGTCGGCCAATTTTTGCCGTCGCGACTTAGCACGAGCGGCAACATATGGGGTATTTCCGAGCATCATATTTTCACCTTCATTCAATTAAATAGAGTTTGATTCACTGCAGAGAGTTGGTTGGACCAAGCCTCTTGAAGCAAGACGTCAAAACGCATGTCAAACGAAACTGAGCCATCTTCTGCCTCAAGGATAAATCCGCCGAGACCATCAACACTTTCGCCAACCTTACGGTCGCCGGCTGACTTTGTGATGGCAGCACGGTCAAGTTCAACGGGTCTGATGACAAATTTGCCCTTTACAAGTTTCTTTGAGTTTGCCAACAACGACTTCAACACGGCGTCCCGACCCTTCATTCCAGCGTCTGAAATGTGTGATCGTGCCGCATCCAGTGTAGCGTCAAGCGCTTTTCGTCGAGCGACGAGTATGTCTTTCTGATTTGATTGACGGGCGCTTGCAACCAATTCTCGTTCGATTTGGCCTGCTTCCTTTTCTGCTCGTTGCTTTGCTTCTTCGCGGATGTCATTGGCTCGGGCTTCAGCGTCAGCAAGAATGCTTTCCGCTTCGGATTTTGCTTCTTTTATCAGCGCCTTGGCTTCGCTCTCAGCAGAGGCAGCGATGTCTTTTGCTAGTGTATCTAATGTCATTGTATCTTCTCCATGTTCGTATTTCAGTTGGGCAGAGCCCAATGGGAACCGCTTATCCTCAGTTGAGGAAGAGCGGGAGTGCTCCGAGAATCACGATGGATTCTGGAAGAGCGGTAAAGATCAGTGCGACACCGAACTTGCTACCGTCTTCAGCGAGCATACCGACAGCAGCGCTGCCGATAGCGGCTTGGGAAAATCCAGCACCAATGGCAGCAAGGCCAAGGGCTAGACCAACACCGACGTCGCCGGTCATTCCATCAGTTGCACTCGAATCATCTGTTACAGGGTCTTCTGCAGCAACGCCTTGGGCGACCAAGGCGAGGGTTAGCAGAACGATCAGTGTGCGTAGGCTCGTTTTTAGGGTATTCTTGTTCATTTTTCTACCTCCTATTTTATGTCCAGGGGACTATGATTGCCCCTCCGCATGGAGGGTGCGGCCACCAAGCGGGGTAAATACCCGGCCCGAGCCATCGTAAAATTTGCCCATCCATTCCACAAAGTGGAGGCGGGCAGCGTGGATACTTGGTGACAGAAGGCCGAGCGCAAGGGCAAAGACCTGAATGAAGAGGAAGAGAACTGCGCCAATGATAATTTCCACAACCCCTGCCCCTGAAGCAGTCATCATCTCCCATCCCATTGTGATGGAGACTTCTGCGATCTTGACGCCAGCAACACCGACACCCATTACGCGAAGGTAAGAGAGTGTGTTGGCGAGGAGCCCAAAGGTTTCGATTGGACCCATGATGAGCCCACCAGCCCATCCAAACTTCTCAAAGACTGCGAGACCGATGATGAGGCAAACGATTCCAACGAGAACTGCAAGACCAGGCGTTGTTGCTTCGAAGACTTCGTGTTCACCGGTCAAGAATCCATAAATGTGGAGGAACCCTGCGGTTAGGATGATAATCCAACTGCCTTTTTCAAAGAAGGCTGGCACAATACCGTGAGCTTTGGCGACGTTGACGAATCCAATAATGAATCCGAGCATGAGGTGGACAACACCGAGGTAAACTGAGAGGAGAACGTAGTCTTGGAGGGCCCCGGTTGCACGGTGGAACGGAATGTGCGTGTTTGCCATGTTGAGCGTGTCGGCGACGAAGGCTGGGAAAGTGATGTTGTCGTAGGTCCAGACATAAAGACCATCCAATGGCGACCAAGACTCATCCCATACAAATCCAAATCCTTCGGCAAAGAGAAGCCCCCATATGATGCACCAAACGCCCATCCACTTGAGAATGGTAATGCCGTTCTTAGCAACTGGGTCGGCTGCAAAGGGCTTGGTCCCAAGCCACATTCCCAGCAAGAGTATGATGAGCCCGTATCCAAAGTCTCCGAGGATAAGTCCGTAAACCATAGGGAAGGTGATCATCATCAACATTGTGGGGTCAAAGCTACCATAGGTGGGGCGCCCTACGAGGTCGACCATCAATTCAAAGGGCTTGGATACTGTTCCGTTTTCCAAAGCCACGGGAGGAGCTGGCTCATGATGGTCGTCATCATGACCGTGATGGTGGTCGTCAACAAACGGCTCGATTTCAACGTGGGACGCTACATTGTCCAGCGCAGAGCGAATCTCATCTTCCTTGTTTGTTGGAACCCAAGCATCCAGTGCAAATGCCTGGTTTGTGACTGCGATTTGGGTCGGTGCAGTATAGATTTCATCTTCACGAGAGAGGTACTCGTGGATTGCGAGTAAGTTTCGTCCGTTGGCTTTGACCCAAGCTTCGGCGTCACTTACGGCAGTTAAACTTGCAGAGGTGGCATCAGAATGCTGCTTTTCAAGGGCCCCAATAGCTTTGTCAGGGGAGTCATCAATCGAAGGAATTTGAACTGCTTTGCCACCGAGTTCCCCAATCGCCATTTGAACTTCGGCGGAGTCCGCTGGCAAGCAGGCAACTGCGACAATGCGGGGTGCAGCCATGAGCTCAACTCTTTCAAGGAGGTCTCCGAAGACTGAGCGGGCCTTGGAAGCTTTCGGCGTTTCTGCAACGAATACCTCAACGTGGCTGGAGCCCTTGAGTAAATCAAGGGACATGTTCAACGGTTGAAGGCGTTTAAGCAAGTGGAGTTGTTCTTCTATCATGGCAATCTCTGCTTCAGAGTCACGCTGGACATCCAAGGCGTCAAGGCCTTCCTGGAGTGTGTCTGGGAAGGTAGTGTCCAGGAGTTCTTTGATTCTCTTAGATGGGACGGGGCCTTCTCCGTTCACAGGATTGAATGCTGAAACGGCAGCCCTTACTTTGGATAGAGTAGCGCTGACATTGTTGGCGTCATCGGTAGCGATAGCAGAGCCGACCTGAATCCCATCCTCAAAATTAGAATAGGTCTCGATGTGAACGCAGCCTGCTTTCATGCAACTGCGAAGGACATCTTCCATACGATCAACAGGAG
>CAXAHZ010000027.1:0-11535 GCA_963968875.1 uncultured euryarchaeote | reverse complement strand
GGTGCAGCGTACTACAAGGCAAAAGCCCGTGGTAAGCTATTCCCGCATGTTTCAGGTGTTGCAATGAACCCAGTCGACCACCCTCACGGTGGTGGAAATCACCAAGCAGTTCACGGACCAAACTCCGTTGCTCGTGGTACACCACCGGGCGCTAAGGTAGGTATTATTGCGCCAAGCCGAACAGGCCGTGGACGAGGTAAGAAAATTTGAGGTGATGATGTATGGCACGTAAGAAGAAGTCCTTTATGACCCCCAAAGCAAGCCGTCGTAAGGCACGTAAGCGCCTTTCAACAACCTCTGCTCGCGTTAAGAAAGAATTCACATACCGTGGATTTAATCTTGAGGAACTCGAAGCAATGCCTCTATGGCCGGATGAAAACAGTGAAGACTACATTGTCGGACTCCTCCCATCACGTGCTCGCCGAAGTATGGGCCGTGGGCTATCGGTTGAAAACGAACACTTTCTCGCACGCATGCAGCGCTCAGGTAGCCGCACCATGCGCACCCATCGCCGAGATATGCCGATCCTTCCGCAGTTTGTTGGACGCCGTATTGCCATCTACAACGGACAACACTTCGTTGAGATTGAAATCAAGCCAGAGATGATTGGACATTATCTTGGTGAATTCGCTGTGACACGCCGTGGCGTCGCTCACAGTGGACCCGGTGTTGGTGCAACACGTTCGTCAAAGCACGTCCCATTGAAGTGAGGTGAATAGATATGTCAAAGCGAAATGAAATGGACCGTCGAACACGACGCCGTCAACTCCCACAATCTGGATACACTCAACTGCTACAAGGCAGTCGCCTTGCCACAGCACGCTCGGTTCAGGTGGACATGCACGTCAAGCACTGCTTCGAAGTTTGTCGAGCCATCAAAAACAAGACAGCTGGAGAAGCGATTGCTTTCCTTAATCAAGTTCTGAAGATTGATTCCAACCGTGCTGATGTACGCCGCAAGGCAGCAGCAGTCCCCTTCCGTCTCGGAAGTGGAAACAAGCGCAAGCGCCGTTCAGGGCCTTCAATGGTCGGACACCGTAAGGGCGGAATTGGTCCGGGGCGTTATCCAGTCAAGGCATCCCGTGAAATCATCAAGTTGATTGAAAGTGCAATGGAAAATGCACGCTATCAATACGAGGACATAGACGCTGAAGAAATGCTCATCACGCACATCGCTGCTCATCGTGGACGCATCCGAAAAGGATGGATTCCACGTGCACGCGGCCGTGCTACCCCAAGCAATCACTACCAAGTGAACTTGGAAGTCTTCCTGGAAGACATGAACACTACTGTCGACGAGTTAGAGGATGAATTCTGAGGTGACCATCATGAGTAAGCAAAGCATTGTACGATCCATTATAAACAGAAACGTTGAACGTCTTCTCGTCCGAGAATTCTTGATGTCAAACACCAAAAAATCCGGATTCGGAGGGTTGGAGATTCGCCGAACTCCCGCTGGGACCGACGTTACGGTTCACGCAGAACGCCCAGGTATGGTCATCGGGCGAAAAGGGAAAATCATCAACGATCTCCAAAGTCGCCTGAATCAAGAATTTGACCTCTACAATCCCAAACTTAAGGTTGAAGAAGTCAAGAAGCCAGTTCTGAACGCTCAAGTCATGGCCGAAAAAATTGCAGCCTCACTCGAGCGTGGATGGTACCACCGAAGAGCCTGTCACAGTGCAGCGCAGAACATCATGGATGCCGGTGCCCGTGGCGTTATCGTCACCGTCGCAGGAAAACTTACTGGGTCTCGTAACCGGACAGAGAAATACATTCGTGGGCACGTCAAGTACTGTGGAGAAACAGCCCTCCAGCACATGGACAAAGGATACTCTGTCGCCGTAAAGAAACTAGGAACCATTGGCGTTACCGTCCAAATCATGCGACCTGGGACCAAACTACCCCACGAAATCACCATCTTTTCAAATGAAGAACTCAAGATCCAAGAAGCACAAGCAGCAATTGAACTGGAGGACGCACAATGAGTTACGTCTCAAACCGTGAAATTTCTTCGATGAGTGGCGAAGCCCGAGAGTCTCGTCTACTGGAACTTCAAGAGGAATTGCTTCAACTTCGTGCTGAAAAAGCACTTGGTGGAACTCCATCAAACATGGGCGCATACAAGGCTACTCGCCGCAGTATCGCCCGACTTAAGACACACATGAGTAGTCAAAACTGAATTTAGGAGAGGTGATGAGGAACAATGGCGGCTATTTGCAATAAATGCGGACTCCCTAATGAGTTGTGCATCTGTCAAGAAATTGCAAAGGAACAACAAAAAGCCATTCTCTCAACCGACCGAAGACGTTATGGAAAAATAGTAACAAAAGTGGAAGGCATTGAAGACTCAGCAATCGACATCAATCAATTAGCAAAATTACTCAAGAACAAATGTGCAGCAGGTGGAACAGTTAAGGGACGATTGATTGAACTACAAGGGGACCACAAAAAGAAAGCTGCTGAAGTACTCAAAAATAATGGATTTAACGTGGAGGTGAGATGAGATGGATATTTACAATCAGACATGGATTGGTCGTGAACTGACCGTTCTCTCCTCGACGGATTCCACCCTCGTTAATCGACGAGGATGCGTGGTTGATGAAACCCGCAACACACTGGCTGTTCAAGAAGGAGGCCGCAAGGTTATTCTGAACAAGGCTAGCATCACATTCACTGTTGACGACCACCCGGTTGTCATTGAAGGGGCAATGGTGGGTCACCGCCCCGAAGACAGGATCCACCGAACTTATAGGAAGGCATGATACGATGCGAGATATTGGCGTTGATGTGAAGAACCCCACCGGTGAGTGGGATGGCGATGAAAAATGTCCGTTTTACGGCAGTTTGCGCCTACGTGGACAAGTCTTGGAAGGTACTGTTTCCAGCACAGGTATGCAGCATACGATTACCATCGAACGAAACAACGTTCGGTACATGAAAAAGTACGAACGATTCGAAAAGCGAACCAGTGTCCTCTCAGCTCACCTTCCTTCTTGCATAGGTGAAGTCAGCATAGGTGATATCGTGAAGGTCATGGAATGCCGCCCTCTATCCAAGACGGTTTCATTTTGTGTCATTGAAAACTCAGGAGGTGTTGCTTGATGCGTGGAATTCCAGGTAAGCAAACCCGTGGTCTACCAACCGCTGCACGACTTCATGTCGCCGACAACACCGGTGCCAAGGTTGTTCAAATTTTGAACGTCCTCAAGCTCGGTGGAACCATGCGCCGTTATCCTGCCGCAGGTGTTGGGGACATGGCCAAGGTCTCGGTCAAGAAAGGAACACCAGACACCCGTCGTCAAATGTTCAATGCCATCATTATTCGCCAACGCCGCCCCTTCCGTCGTGTAGATGGGACCTGGGTTCAGTTTGAAGACAATGCATGCGTCATCGTCAACGAAAAGGGAGACGTTCAAGGGTCCGATATCAAAGGACCAGTATCAAGAGAAGCCGCTGAAAGGTGGCCTCGTATTGCAGCAAATGCAAAACAGATTGTGTGAGGGATGAACATGGTCAAAAGTATGAAACCAAGAAAGCAGAGAAAGGCGCACTTCAACGCGCCAATGCATGAAAAGCGAAAGCGAGTCGCAGCCCGTCTGCAACTTGCTAAGCCAGACGCACGGTTCGCAGGTGTTCGCACCGTCACCGTTCGTGTCGGCGATATTGTCCAAACCACCCGCGGAGACAACGCTCACGGCGGTAAGCGCCATGGTGGTAAGCGCAACAACGACCCCCTTACCGGAGCAGTTCTAAGAATTGATTCTGAAAAGGGTCGATTGTACATTGAAGGAGTCAAGGCCAGTAAGGCCGATAACAAAGAAGAGGCGGTACCAGTGCACGCCTCGAACGTGGTTGTGGTTCAACTTGATGAATCCGACCGCTTGCGAATCGCAAAATTGACTGGTAACAGGAGTTGAACACTATGAGTAGCAATCACTTGAAGCGCTTGGCCATGCCTCGTAGCTGGCCTTTGCCCCGTAAAACATCCATTTGGGTCACTCGACCAACACCTGGTGCACACTCCTTGGAGCACTGCATGCCTGTTTCATTGGTCATTCGCGACGTGCTCATGCTTGCCAAGACCACCCGTGAAGTTCGTTTCATTCTTCACAATGAACTTGCAAAGATCGACGGACGCATTGTCAAAGACACCCGCCGTGGCGTAGGCCTCATGGACGTCCTCTCCCTTGGAGACGTGCATTACCGCTGTGTAATGGACCACAATGGACGATTGCGCTACAATGTTATTTCCGCTGATGAATCTACATGGAAGATCTGCCGAATTGAAGGCAAGACGACCATCAAAGGTGGACAGACACAATTGAACCTCCACGATGGCCGTAACATCATCGTTGAGGATCCAGCAGAATACAATACTGGTGACTCACTCAAACTCGGTCTTCCAGAACAGAATATTGTTGAACACATCCGCTTTGGTGAAGGTACACGATGCTACCTCATCGGTGGGGGCCACGTCGGTTCAACTGCAGATGTAAAGGAATACATCGTCAAGCGTTCAAGCATGCCCAACGAAGTTCAATTTGATGGCTTCGGAACAGTCACTCGCAACGTCTTCGCTATTGGAGATGCTAAGATACCCCTCACGGAGGTGGCTGAATGAGCCAAGCTGTGAATCCAATGTCTCAATTGCGAGTCTCAAAGGTTTGCGTCAACATTGGTGTTGGTGAAGGTGGAGAACGCCTTATCAACGCTGAGAATGTTCTTGAATTGGTAACCGGTGTCAAGCCACAACGAACCCTAGGGCGTATTCAAAACCGTGACCTCAAGGTTCGGTTGGGGATGCCCATTGGTTGCAAAGCGACAATGCGCAACAGAGATACAATCAAAGAATTCCTAACCAGTGCATTCGAATGCCGAGACAACATCATTCCTTCATGGAATTTTGACAAGCAAGGTAACCTCTCATTTGGTGTCCGTGATTACACGGATTTCCCCGGACAAAAATACGACCCTGAAATCGGAATTTACGGTATGGACATCACCGTTGTCGTTGAGCGCCCTGGCCACCGTGTCAGCCGCCGCCGACGTGCCAAGAGCAAAGTCGGTGACAGCCACATAGTGACTCCCGATGAGTCACGTGAGTGGTTTGTAGAACAATACAATATCAGCATCCTGGAGGAGTAAGAATGGCACGAGATCATGGAATGAGAATTGGAAGAACCCAAGGCTGCCGACGCTGCGGACGCAAGCGCGGTTTGATCCGACGTCACGGTCTTCGACTGTGCCGCCAATGCTTCAGAGACGTAGCACCGGAAATCGGTTTTAAAAAGATGAATTAAGGAGGCGAAAAATATGCAATTTGACCCATTAAACGACGCTCTCGTCAAAATCTACAACGCTGAACAAGCAGGTAAATTTGATGTTGAAATATCCCCCGCTTCCAAACTGCTTGGAAACGTACTCAACATCATGCAATCCAAAGGCTATGTTGGCGAAATCACACGAGTTGAAAACGGCCGAGGCGATGCCTTTGTTGTTGAACTACGTGGAACTATCAACCGCTGCGGTACGGTCAAGCCTCGCCACAGCGTCCGTCGCCAAGAATATGAGAAGTGGGAGACTCGATATCTTCCCGCTCGAGACTTCGGTCTCCTCATCATGACGACAAACTCCGGCGTGATGCATCATTACGATGCAAAGGACGCTCGAATCGGCGGCAAACTGCTCGCATACGTGTACTGAGGTGTAAATATGGTAAAACTCGACAGAATCGAACACATCGTAACCATCCCTGAAGGTGTTAATGCCAATATCAGCGAAGATGGCGTCGTAACCATTACGGGCCCCAAAGGAAGTCTTTCAAGAGAATTTGAAAGCACATTCATTGACTTGATTCAAGATGGGTCAGGAATAATCGTCCGTGTTGACTTGCCTCGTCGCAAGCAACGTGCACTTGCTGGGACATGGAACGCTCACCTCAACAACATGATCAAGGGAGTTTCAGAAGGATTCACATACAACTTGAAAGCCTTCTATTCTCACTTTCCTATGACCATGAAGGTGAATGGAAGTATCTTCAACGTGAACAATTACTTTGGAGAGAAAGTTCCCCGCGCCGCAAAAATCCTTGATGGAGTAAATGTCAAGGTTTCAAACAAAACTGAAATTACAGTGTCGGGCATCGACAAGGAAGCCGTTGGTCAAACAGCTGCTAACATTGAACGATGTACGACCATTAAGAACCGAGACCGACGTGTCTTCCAAGATGGTATTTACCTACTAAATAAGGAGTGATTGAGATGGCAGAAGACTACGAATCAATGACCGTTGCCCAACTGAAGGAAGTGCTCAAAGAGCAAGACCTTCCGATTTCGGGTAAGAAAAGCGAACTCATCGCACGTTTGGTGGAAGCCAATGGCAGTGCTGAGGAATCCACCGAAACAACTGCTGATGTTCCCGCTGACGAAGCATCAGAAGACAGTTGGGATGACGAGGACTGGGACGATGAGTCCGAAGAGGTTTATGTCGTCAAGCAGAAGCCTGTCTTGGACGAAACCATGAAATCCGCTTTGGCACTACGTGCCGCTCAAAAGAAGAAAACTCCTTCATT
The DNA here is from genome assembly GCA_963968875.1 of uncultured euryarchaeote. Taxonomy (GTDB): domain Archaea; phylum Thermoplasmatota; class Poseidoniia; order Poseidoniales; family Poseidoniaceae; genus Poseidonia. Next base: position 4,961 of record CAXAHZ010000027.1, on the reverse strand, counting down.
CCGTCGTACCGAATGGTTCCGATACAAGCGATTGTCGCGATCCGGATGGCGAGCTCCTCACGGAATGGACAACAAGCAACGACGCAACTACAAATACCGTGGTTCCCTTGTCCGTATTGGTCACGGGAAGGTTGCTGCAGCACGTTTCTTACACCCGTCTGGTTTCCGTGAAATCATGGTCCACAACCTTGCTGACCTCGAATCCATTGACCCAGAAACCCAGGCTGCACGAGTTGGCAGTACTGTTGGTGGACGCAAGCGGGAACACATTTACTCACGAGCCGATGAACTCGGTATTCGTGTGTTGAACCGAAGGAGGGATGTTTGATGCAAATCACCAACCAAAAGCGCCTCGCTGCTCGATTGCTCGGATGCGGTGTTAACCGTGTTTGGATTCACCCATCCTTCGTGGATCAAGTAGCTTCAGCGGTTCAAACGGATGACATTCGTGAATTTATTGAAGAGGGCTGGATCAAAGCCAAGCCCGTAAAGGGAACCTCCCGTGTACGTGCCCGAGCCCGAATCGAACAAAAGCGAAAGGGACGACGTAAAGGACAGGGTACCCGTGCAGGTTCAGCAAATGCTCGTAACCCTCGGAAGAACCGATGGATGCGTACTATTCGCAGCCAACGTCGTGTTCTCAAAGAACTCCGTGATGATGAAACCATTGAACCTGCTCAGTACCGTCGGTACTACCTCAAGGCAAAGGGCGGCTCTTACCGTTCCATTGCTCACTTGCGTTCACAAATGACCCTTGAAGGTGTTCAGTTCTCAGGAGGTGACGAGTGATGGCAGGAAATAACCGCCGCTCTATCTTCCGTCGCCGGAAGGCTGGATTGACTGATTACCGTCGCCGCCTAAAGTTGCTCCGTGGACGAAAACCGCGTGCTGTAGTACGCGTTTCCAACACTCGAACAACCTGCCAGCTCGTAACATGGGCAGCCGACGGCGATCTCGTCTCGGTTACCATGACCGGTTCTGACCTCGTAAAGAAATACGGATGGCCTAGCGAACAATCGTTGAAATCAGTTCCAGCATCCTATCTTGTTGGCTACGCTATGGGCAAAGCTGCAGTTGCAGCAGGTTCACCCAACGCAGTTCTTGACATCGGCCTTGCAGCCAGCACCCGAGGCGGACGAGTATATGCCGCACTCAAGGGTATGGTTGATGCTGGCCTTGACATTCCACACAGCGAAGACGTCTTCCCTGATGAGGAGCGCCTAACGGGAGTTCACATCAACGACAAGATGACCAAAGCAATTGACGATACCAAGAAATCCATTGAGGGGGCGTACTGATGACAGAAGAAGAAGAAACAATTCCTACCATGGCGCCTGGTTTAATGCAAGCGTACACAGAAGAAAAGCCAGATGAGTCACCAGACCGTCGCCGAAGAAAGAACCAGTACGATCCTATCGCAGCCTTGCGAAAGTGGGAGCCTCGTACTCGTCTTGGCGCTGCGGTCATGGCTGGGAAAATCATTTCCTACGAAGCTGCACTTGCCTCTGGTCTACCGATCCGTGAAGTCCAAATCGTTGATGCTCTGATTCCAGACCTCGAAGATGAAGTTATTTCAGTGAACATGGTTCAACGCATGACCGACAGCGGTCGTCGTGTACGTTTCAACGTCATGGCTTGTGTTGGAAACCGCAACGGATATGTTGGTCTTGGAATGGCCAAGGCAAAAGAAGTTGCCACCGCCATCAGCAAAGCCATTACCGCCGCTAAACTGAATCTTATTTCAGTACAGCGTGGAAACGGCTCTTGGGAGTCTTCGCCTGGTCCAGGTAGCACGGTTCCTTTCAAGGTAAACGGCCGAGCAGCATCCACTCGAGTTATGCTTATGCCTGCTGCAAAGGGTAAGGGACTTGTTATCGGGGAAACCGGTAAGCGTGTCCTTGAACTTGCAGGAATTCAAGACGTTCTTTCCCGTACTAAGGGTCAGACTCGAACCACCATCAACTACGCTGCTGCAACGTTTAATGCCTTGCAAAACATCAACACAACCCGTGTTACAAACGAGCAGCGTGAAACACTTTACATCCACAAAGGGAGGAAATTTGAATGACATTTATTGTTGTACGAGCACGAAGCGACGTTAAGGTTGAGCGATCCATTCGCGAGACAATGCACCACATGAATCTAACACGTGTTAATCACGCAGTCATCATCGCAGACAATCCACAATACCGTGGTATGTTGCAGAAGGCTAAGGACTACATTACGTGGGGCGAAGCGGACGCTGCTCTCATTGAGCGCATGCTCGCTGAGCGCGGACGAATGGCTGGAAACATCCCTCTTACCGATGCTATCGTGGCAGAACACACTGATTACAAGAACATCAGTGAATTTGCTAAGGCGATTGTCGCTGGTGATGCTCAGGTCAAGGATATTCCAAATTTGAAGCGAGTCTTCCGCCTTCACCCTCCTCGAGGGACAAAAGGCTGGGGCGGTCTCAAGCGAAGCTTCGTTGTCGGAGGAGCACTTGGCTCCCGTGGCGAAGAGATTGGTGCGCTCGTTGAGCGAATGATTTGAGGTGATTTAAGATGGGTACAAAAGCAAACAAGCATCGTGGACGCAACCGCTACCACGGTCGCGGAAAGAAAGCCGGTCGTGGCGCTGGAAAGCGTGGTGGCCGTGGAAACGCTGGTATGAACAAGCATCGTGTGATGACGCGAATCAAATACATGCCCGGTCATTGGGGCATGCACGGATTCAACCGACATCCAACCCTCCGAACCGTCCATGTGACCGTTAACGTCGGCCAACTCGAAGAGATGGCAAAGGGTGAGAAGAGCATTGATCTAACCTCCCTTGGAATTGACAAACTCCTCGGCAGCGGGCAAATCCGCACCGAACTTACAGTTACTGTTGGAGAAGCGAGCGCAAAAGCAGTCGAGAAGATTGTAGCTGCTGGTGGTTCCATTGAACAAGGTGACGACGACTGGGACGAATCTGTAGAAGAATGACCCTTTGTCATACCAAAACACCGCAACATAAGAAAATCAACACAGGAACGGAATGAACATGAAGCACAAGCCAATTCCATGGGCCATCCTTCTAACGGGTGTATTGTATTACGGTCTGCTCGTTTATTGGCAGTCCGATGAACTCCAAATGGCATCTTCTTCAGAGCCATACCAAGCCGCCGTTTTCGGTCTCTTGTTTTCGGTTGTTTACATGGCATACTGCATGATTTGCTTCCAGAAAGATTTACCTCCTGCACTCAAAGAAATGCCCTTCGTAGGCCGGTTCGGTAAACTAACCGGTTGGCTTACCTTCGGAGCAATTGCAGTATACTACGTGCGTCCCGATGCATGGGGTGGATACGATGAAGGCGTTGGTTTCTTTTTAGTCGGTATCATGCTCCTTGGATTTGGAGCTGCAGCCATTCTCACATGTTTCATGTGGGAAGGAGATGACAGCAGTCGTTTGTACGCACTACGCCGATTCGTTGACGTTTACCCAACGATTACCAAGCCCGAACGCCACGTTCGTTTCAATGAAAAGATGTGGACTACAACCTTCGTCCTCATCATTTACTTCGCTATGACCAACGTGATGCTCTTCGGTCTCTCAGGACAAGCACTTGACCTGTTCAGTGGATTCCGCTCCATCATGGCCGGTGCTTCTGGTACCATCATGCACCTTGGTATCGGTCCTATCGTTACAGGTTCGATTATCATGCAATTGTTTGCTGGAGCAAAGATCATTCGTCTTGACCTCAGCAATTCCGATGACAAAGCAATGTACCAAGGAGTGCAAAAATTGCTTGTCCTCATCATGATTCCAATTGAATCCATACCACAGACCTATGGATTCCTTGACCCGAGCGAGTGGCTCATTGACGCATACGGTATAGGATGGGCTAACTTTGTGATTGTTGCCCAACTCTTTGCTGGATCATATCTTGTCTTCTTGCTTGATGAACTGGTCAGTAAATGGGGTATTGGCTCCGGTATTTCCCTCTTCATTGCTGCCGGTGTTGCACAATCAACGTTCGTTGGTACACTTTCCCCTCTTGCTACCACATCAGGTGTTCCTTACTCCATTCAGAACCCACCCTCGGGTACACTGCCAATGATTTTCTACATGTTCCGCGAATCTTCAAATTATGAGATGATTCAAGCAAATGGTTTCGAAGTCATGTTGCTAACACACGTGAATCCTGTCGCAGCTCTAGTTTCTTCAATCATCGTGTTTTTGGTGGTTGCCTACGCAGAATCCAGCAAACTGGAATTGCCTTTAACTCACGGAAAAGTTCGTGGACACCGCGGTAAATACCCAATTCGTTTGGTTTACGCCTCTAACATTCCTGTGATTTTGATGGCAGCTCTTCTTGCAAACATCAACATGTTCACCCTTCTCTTCTGGAGTCACCCTACATTGAGTAAGACACCGATTTTAGGTCAAAACGGATGGGCTTCCGCTTCTGCATACATAGGAACCTACGATCCTGGCCAGACCACGGCGTCAGGAGGGTTTGCCTGGTATGCGAGTATGGTAAACGGCGTGAATGATTGGCTTATTCCGTTGTTAAATCAACAAGGGGATGTCTTCGGTCATTCGCTAACTCAAATGATGGTCCACGTAATCTTCTACGTTGCCTTGATGACCGTTGGGTCGATGGTATTCGCTAAGTTTTGGATTGATACGACCAACATGGGTACGAAGGACGTCGCTAAGCAAATTGAGCGTACTGGGATGCAGATTCCAGGGTTCAGAAAGAACCCCAAGGTTCTCGAAAAGATTCTTGAGAACTACATTCCACCTGTCACCTACTTCTCTGGAGCGTTTGTAGGTTTACTAGCAGCAGGTGCAGACTTGCTCGGAACGGTTGGTAATGCGACGGGAACGGGTCTGTTGCTGGCCGTTGGTATTATTTTGAGAACTTATGAACAAATCCAGAAAGAACAGGCCATGGAAATGCACCCTATGATACGTCAGTTCTTCGGAGCCGA
>CAXAHZ010000026.1:0-11537 GCA_963968875.1 uncultured euryarchaeote | reverse complement strand
ACGCTTCAACGAAAGTTAGCGATCTACAACGCTCAACAGGCAATGATGAAAACAGCTGCACTGCAAATCACAGACACCATGGTCGAGGCTGAAATCCATGGTACAGACATGAAAGCGGAAGAAATAATCTTTGTAATGAGGCAACTCATAGCCGTAGCGCATCAAGTTTCCAGCCTCCCCCCTCAAAGCTGATCAGGGCGTTGGAATGGAGGAACTCTTGGCGTGAGGTTGACTCACTGTCCAATGAGTTGGTAATCCTCAGAAAGTGGCGTAGCCCCTGTTTCCATGGAGATGATTTGACCGTCTTTGAATCGCATAAAGGACATCACTGCTTCGGAGTCTGAGCCGTTTGCAAAGTGAACGATGGAATGTGCGACTCCAACTTCATCGTTTTCGAAGAGAATGCGGTTGTGTTCTGAATTTGGTGTGCTGTTGCCGCCTGCAAATCCCAAAATGTCGGATTTGCTCATGGTGACGCCACCAACGTGTGGGTTGAAGACACAATCATCGTGAATGAGTGTTGCAAGTGTTTCGACGTCTCCGTTATCCCAGGCCTCGTTGTATGCTGCTATGATAGACATGATTCACCCCAACGAGGCCTTTGATTTAAACAACATGGAAGGCCATTTTCCGGATTCTATTTGGAAAACCTCTCATCGGTTTTCCTCAGAAGGTCGCAAGACGCGCGTCCCAACCCACTCAACGGCGCGAAAGGTGATATAGGCACCAATCGCACTGAGCGATATGGCCGAAAAATCCGCCGAAGACACATCGTCATTGGACGGTGCTCGTCGTCGTGCAGGAACAGCGACCTCTTCCTTTGGAGTTTCAAAGCGAGAAGGCCACGACGCTTCGTTGTATTACAACAGCCGCCTCAACGAAGGCTTGGTTGCTTCCCGAGAGGTAGGAGATGCTCAGAACTGCCCTGAAGAGCACCTTGATTCTCTCATATGTGGCGATTCAAGAGCGCTCCCTCTTCCGGATAATTGCGTCCATCTTGTTGTCACTTCTCCACCCTACAATGCTTCCAAAGAATACGATGAGGACCTTTCCCTAAGAGAATACCTCGGCCTTCTTCACGATGTCTTTGCCGAATGCTATCGGGTGCTCACTCCAGGTGGACGGATGGTCATCAACGTCGCTAACCTTGGTCGTAAACCGTACATCCCACTGTCCTCACACATCAACATCATGATGCACGAGATTGGATTTTTGATGCGTGGCGAAATCATTTGGGATAAATCTGCAAGTGCGGGCTCATCGTGTGCTTGGGGTTCCTTCCAATCGGCATCGAATCCATGCCTGAGGGACGTTCACGAATACCTTCTTGTCTTCTCAAAAGGTAATTACAAACTCCCTAGAACCAAGTCTGAACGCTCAGAAGGTCGTATTGATACCGTTCCCCGTGATGATTTCATCAAGCATACCAAATCGATTTGGTCCTTCGCAACCGAACGAGCCTCGCGTGTCAATCATCCCGCTCCTTTCCCGGTTGAGTTGCCAAAACGCTGCATTGAATTGTACAGTTTTGTTGGTGACGTCGTTCTCGACCCTTTCAATGGCTCCGGTTCTACCTGCGTGGCTGCAAAACAATACGGTCGGCACTACATCGGTGTTGACCTTTCAGAGGAATACTGTTCAACTGCAGCCGAGCGTTTGGAAAAGGTTGAGTCCTTTGAGTTGGATAAAATCACTCATTGAGCTCGTTGATGTTCGCCCAAGGTGCAGCAATTCCAGCATCATTTGACGTTGCCTCATCATCTTGCATGATACGTTCCGCATCAGAACTGGCTGGGACATCAACCTGCTTGGGTGGCGGAGAAGGCATGTAAAATCCTGTTGAAGTTTTCTTGTATCCCCCCGAACCTCTTTGATTCGAGATCACAGGCGTTGAAGCGATGGTTACAGACTCGCCAGCAGCACTACGTCTGCCTTTTTTTATCCCTATGATGAACAATGGAATACTGAAACACATCAAATAACAACCAATGCCAGCATTGAACGAAGCGATTTCTTCAATTCTATCCACTTCTTCTGCACCAATGTCAGCGGTTACAATTCTTACAAGGTAGTTTGAGGTAAAGGTGTAGGTTTCTTCGGAACCGTTTGTTTGAACGGTCATGACGAGCCAATTGGTTTGCGACGAATTACAGACCCAATCCTCAGGAACAACACTTGTTCCGTTGGAATCTGTAATTGTAAATTCAAGTCTACCTTCTCCTGACGAACTGATTGCTTGGTCACAACTGTACCAATCCTCGGAGTAAATATGAATCATTCTTCGAGAGGGATTATCGTTTGTAAATGAGCCCGATTTTTCCGTCATGACTTCCTCAAAACCCTCCATCGGGGATCGCTCGTCCTCAGCAATTGACAACATAAGTATCCCAAAAACAACCAGGATGCCTCCAGCGGTGATGTAGACTGCCCATTTGGTTGCCACAGTTCTCTCAAAAACCAACCATTTTTGAACTTTTTCAGCAACAGTAAGTCAGTTTCTCTCCGATTGGGTTTTGAACGGTCGCCGTCCACATCGGGCCATGACGACTTGGAATTCCGGCGATTTGGTTGGGCCCGAGGGTGAGGATTGGCGCGTCCCAGTGTCCGAACTTGCTCACCGGCAAGCAGGTCTTGCAGACATGCTCCGCGATGCGGGAATTGCTGGCGCTCTCATTCAACACCCCGTTGATTTGTACTACTACACCGGAGGGCGGCAAGACAGTTCCTTCTTCGTTCCCGCAACAGGTGCTGGCGGCAGCATACAAGCGGGTGGCGACGGCCCGGTTAGTTTCGTCCGTCGTTCTCTGAAGCGAGCACAGCACGAGGCCGGTGGCGACGATGCCCCACACCAAGTTCTTCCATTTCCTCGCCTTTCATTATTCGTTGATACATTGCGTGAACGAGGCGTTACAGGCGTGCCTGGACTTCAGTTTGGCGAAGCACCGGGGACCTTTACTGCCCGCTTTGCAAAGGCCCTCTCCTCCCTTGGAGATGCACCCGACATCACTTCCGTTATTCATGCTCAACGTGAAATAAAGTCCGCATGGGAACTTGAGCAGATGGAAACCGCTGCATCGGTACAGTTCCGCATGTTTGAGGTTGTACAAACGGTTGGTGGCGAAGGAGTAAGCGAACTTGACATGGTGGCTGCGGCTGAAGCCGTGAGCCGAAGTGAAGGCTTTGGCGGCAACGTTCAGATGCGCCGTTATCCATTGCAGTGCGACCGAGGTGTCATCGTCGCAGGGCGCGCTGGCGGCATTCCATCGTTCTTTGATTCAGCCGTTGGAGGAACCGGCCCACATCCACTTTCTGGAATGGGCTCCGGATTTTCGAAAGTCAAAAACAACGAGCCGGTTTTGGTTGACCTCGTTCATGCACATCGTGGCTACATGGTTGACGCAACCCGAATGTTCGCTGCTGGTTCACTTTCAAGCGAGTGGATGCAGCGTTTGGAAGACATGGTTGCCGTCAAGGAAACCGTTGTTGACGTACTTGACCAGGGACGCATGTGCAGCGAAGCATGGGAAGAAGGCCTTGCCCTTGCAGTTGAACTCGGATACAGTGACCATTTGATGGGAACCACACCGGATCAGAGTCGCTTCCTCGGACATTCAATCGGATTGCAATTGGATGAATCTCCGGTTGTTGCAGCAGGTTTTGACCGACCGCTGCCGGTTGGAGGAACAATGGCCATTGAGCCGAAAGTCGTCTATGCAGAAGGAAGTGTTGGCTCAGAAGATACGTGGGTTCGCGACGAAGACGGCATGAACCCGATTACTGCAGGTGGCGGCCTGCCATGGTTGATGGAGTGGTAAAGATGGCACAGGACCAAACTGAAGAAGACATCTGCGAAAAGACCCAAGGTTGGACCCACGAAGATGTGGGTAAGCGAATCCCGAAGCGAGAGACTCCAAACGGGACGTATTTCAACGAACTCATCGTCAATGTGTTTTGTCAAATGTGCGGTGCAGAGTTCATCGGCCCTTCCCGAGAGGCCGGTGGTTTTCTCGGTGGTCATGAGTGCCTCCACGCTTGGGAGTTTAGCCAAGTGATGGGACGAAACGATGGTCTAACAGAATGAGCCATTCTATACGACCACATCATTCAAGGTTCGCTGGAGTCCCAGTCGGTACATGGTAGCCAAGCCGTATTCGCCAAGTCACATTGCTGCAGTCGCTTCTCATTATACCGAGATGCGTCTGTCAGGTGCAGTCAAGCAACGTCTTGTTGAACTCATTTGCGAAGAATTGGACCGAGTCGTTCCACAAATGGAAGAGGAAACACTGAATCAAGACCCCGAGCGGAAAACACTTGACGACCCTCAGCGCAGCCGATTGAATTACAACCGAACACGCGAATTGATGATCGACCGAATTAAGAACATTGATTCAGTAGGTTCCGCAGCTGTTCAGGCAGGAATCGAGCACGTAGAGAACCATCTTGCCAAGTTGTTACGCCATGCTGAAGACGCTGCATCCAAAGACCGTGTTGCGACCATTAAGCCACGGCATTTGGAAAAGGCAGTGGCTGGTTTGGGCCTTGATGATGACGATGCTGAGACCGCGCTTGATGAAGAAGAAGAAACCGCAACAATGGATTTTGTTGCCAGTCAAAGTGGCGGCATCGTCACGGCATCATCCTTGCTGTCAATGGCACGTAGTATTGCAAAAATGACCGTGACCAAAGATGCTCTTGAAGAACTTCTTGACACCTATACGATGGTGCTTGAAGAACTTGAGGCAGACATTCGTAAGCATGCACAACTTGGAAGCAATCCAGTTCACTTCATAGAATCCATCAACAAAATGCGAGGCATGATGTCGCTTGGCTGGATGCGCTCAATGCTCACACGAGCAGCAATGCAGGCGCAAGAGCGTGAAGCGAAGGTCATTGACCTCCAGGACATCGTTCACATTGACCCCTTTGCGTGATTCTTGTAAGGGTGCCAAACGGGTGGTCTCATGGAACAAAATGAACTTACAGAAGCCGGTTACAGCGATTTGGCGGCTCAACCCCTTCTCTTGGTCGTGATTGGTCGCGATTCTTGCGACGACTGCAAAGCATGGAGGGAGGTGTTGACACAGTGGGTTCCAGAATCCAAAATTGAGGCGCTCCTCAACGTTGTTCATTTGGACCTTGATTCAAAGGTCGGGCAGCAATTTTGTAGGGATCACCAGTGGACCGAACACATCTCATTCATCCCATTCAACGTACTGTTCCAGTACGGTAACCCGGTTGACCAATGGCCAGGTGGCACAGTTGAACGATTGATGACGTGCATTGAGAATGGGGATTGATTTAATGCTTGCATCTTCCATTCTTCTTTCGGCACTACTGGCCGGACTGGTTGCAACAGCGGTCACCGTTGCTATTGAGAAATGGGGCGGCCTTGTTGGCGGTTTCCTCGGCACGGTTCCTTCTACCATTGTTCCTGCAGGTATTGGGATGTACCTCGCCGGTGGCGAAGACGAAATCGTCAGTAGCATGATGGTGGTTCCTCTTGGAATGTTGCTTAACGCGCTGTTTTTGGGGGCATGGCTGGTGCTCCCACGTTGGTTCTCTAACGCCTCCCATCCGCTTCTTTTGACCTCCATATGCGCGCTTGCCTTTTGGTGTGTTATGGGCATGGGCGTGTGGTTTCTCCTCCAAAACACGGTCGTTGGCATGCTCCTCCCGGAACAGGAATTTGCTGCAGTCGGACTGATCCTTTTGGTGATCATCGCCGCAGCCTTCAACTGGCGACCTCAGCCAACACCCAAGGGAAGTGAAGCAGTTTCCAAAACGGTGCTGGTCTCTCGAGGTACGATGGCGGCAGTCGCCATTGGCATCGCAGTTTGGCTGGCTGGTTTGGGCTTCCCCTTGCTGGCTGGTTTGGCCAGTGTTTTCCCTGCCATTTTTCTCACCAGTATGGTCGCCTTATGGTTAGCACAAGGGCCAACTGTCCCGCAGGGCGCGGCCGGACCGATGATGTTGGGTGGTGTCAGTGTTGCTATTTATGCGAATCTCGCCATGTGGTCACTCCCTACTTACGGAATAGTTCTCGGGAGCATAATAGCTTGGTTTGGCTCTGTGCTCGGGTGGTCAGTGCCCGCCTTTATCGTTCTCAAGAAGGTCCACAAGCGAGCCAACATCAGCGATTGATGCTGCGTGTCCATCGCGCTGCTCCTGGTATTCCTACAACTTCAGCGTGAACGAAGGTGACCCCTTTGATTTCGCAAAGGCGCTTACGCAGCGCATCAAGGTCAAGCAAGCAGCATGGGCAATGCGGTCGGGCTGGTTTGAGGGTGAGATTGACTTCTCCATCTTCTGCAATATCGACCTGTTGAACGATGTCAAGTTCAGGATAGGGGCGGTCATGGTGCGGGTCCTTCCATGAGGACAGGACTCGGGCGACCCTGCGTTGGAGGGCAGCATGTTTTCTTCCCGCCATGAAACTCACTCATTCATCGTCATTGACCAAAGATTCTGCCTCGCCCAAACTCAGTTCGGCCAACCGTCCTTCTGCTTCTGCGAGTTCGGTTTGACATTGGCGCAGCAATTGTGTACCTTCTTCGAACATGGCGAGAGTTTCGTCAAGATTTTTCCCACCCCGTTCCAATTGGGCCACTATGGATTCCAGTCGTTGTACAGCTTCATCGTAGGTCATTTTTTCATCGTTCATCGTTCTTCCTCCTTGGGTTCAATGGTATGGATATCTGCAGCAGCGCGGCCGTCGGCGAACTGAAGGTTGACGGTTTGCCCTTGTTGAAGGCTCGCCAAGGTTGTGAGGACATCGCCGTCATCGTTCTGAACCATGGTATACCCGCGTTCCAACACTCGGTGAGGGTGAGATGCAACTAGTGTCGCTTCAAGTCGAGTCAGCCGTTGTTTTTGAGCTGAAAGAGCCTGTTCAACGCCCCGGTTCATCCTGTTTCCAAGCGTTGCCAAATGTTCTTTTGCTCGGAAAACACCTTTTCCAGGAGCATGCTTGAGTTGAGAGGTAAGCAGCATTAACCGTTGGCGTAATTCCCCAAAACGTCGTTTGACGGATTCACTCAATCGCATGTCAACATCGTCCATCATCATCAAGACGCTGTGGCGGTCAGGAACCAAGAGTTCAACTGCGTTTGAGGGTGTTGAGGCCCGTAGGTCCGCAACCAAGTCGGATACCAGTACATCCTGCTCGTGACCGACTGCCGAGATCACTGGGACGGGACTGGCTAGAATTCCGCGGACGACCGGTTCAAGATTAAACGCCCATAAGTCCTCAACCGAACCACCTCCTCTTCCAATAATAATGGCGTCCACAGGAGGAAGGCCGAGTCTCATAGCAACTTCGGGACGGCTTAGCGCACGAGTGACTGCAAGCCCTCGTACAAGTTCATTCACCGCTCGGTCGCCTTGGACCAAAACGCCGATAACCGTTGTTCGGAGTCCAGGCCAGCGATTGGAAATTAACCGTTTCATGTCCGAAAGAGCAGCAGAGCCTGCACCAGTGATGATAGCAACGTGTTTGGGCATGCCAGGCAGCGGTAATCTGGGGCGGTCCAATGCCCCTTCATCCTTCAAATCAGCAATCAAAGCACGCTTTGCTTCTTCCAGAGCACCGATCGTTTGGACCGGCTCAATTCGTTGAACAACCAGTTGCAGGTTTCCACGTTTTGGCCACAGGTCAACACTGCCAATCACGACGACATCGGCGCCTTCTTTGATGGAAGGGGCCACCTTGATGTTTGCACTTCGCCAGATGACACAGTCCATCTGCCCTTCATCGTCTCTAAGTTTGAAGTACACATTTCCGTTGTGAATGTTCCATTGAGATACTTCACCCCGAAGTGCTTGGTGTTGGAACAAGGGGTCTTGCTTGACCGTTTTTTGAATCAGTTTAACGAATTGTCCGATGGGCAGCGGACCGGTTGTGGTTTGCGGCCCAGATGACACAACGAGATGTTAGCGTCAAGGGTTCTTGAAGCATCGCCCAGATGGAGGATGAATTTCATTGGAGGTTTTTGAGCCAACCACCAACCGGTGCGTTTCTCTAAGCTGAGGCTTTCAGTTGCGTGGAGGTGGAGATTCATCGTTTAAACGGGTCGACTTTTTCTGTTGACGATGAAAATCCTGTCGCAATTCAACTTCATTCAGTTTGCTCCGGATTTTTTTCCTGAGAAACGCGATGACAATGAGAACTGCCAATACATCAACGACGAGAATGACCCAACTGCTCAATCCCCACTGGTCAAACATGCTTGTCCCTCATAGCGGTGGGCGAATATCAATGTCAACATCTCCACGAGGTTTGCCAATGCATCCCAAGCGTGCACCTTCCCCTACCAAGAAATCATCAAGGCCAGGGGGCAGAACCTCGGGAAGAGGAACTTCGCCAAGAATCAAGCTCACCATGCACGTGCCGCAGGTTCCTGACGTACAATTGGTGGGCAGGGATATTCCGCATGCTTCCGCATGGTCGACAATGGTTTCACCGGGGTTTACTGGGCATTGGCCAAGCAATTCTGCACCTTTGAGAAAGCGAATAACAGGGGTTGTTGACGGGGAGAGTTTCACTTCGTCATCGTCCAGTTGGAGGCTTGTCGTGCCAGCGGACATGGTGATTCCTCATCGTCCTTTTTCTCTTGTCCAACGTCCAGTTTGCTTGTTGAAGAAGAGACCGGCCTTCTTCATCCACTTGTTGAACTTCGTGGCTCCTGCACCGGTTCTCAAGATGAAATCCTCTCGGTCTTCTTGTGCTTGAATGTAATTCTTTGCCGCAAGGGTTTGGTCAATCCAATCGTTGATGTCCATGAGTCCACCTGCAACGACGCTTTCCTCAACCACACGTGTCATTTGGTCTGCGGTCGCTCCGGTTTCTTCCAAGTCCCGACGGATCAGGTCATTGACGGTTGAGAAGTCCATGCTGGCAGGTTTTGGAGGCACTGGGTTTCGAGGTGCCTTTTCAGGGTCGATGGTGATACGCTTTTCACCGTCAAGAATGGTCTCAACGTTAAGAGTGAGTTGTGGAGTGAAACTGGTTTCACATTCCCAACATATGAATGCCCATGAGTCGGGTTGGTCGGGGTCCCGAGATTGTCGGGGGTCCAATTCATCACCGCATTTGGGGCAAGCGTGGAAGATAAGAGATGGAACGTGATTGCGGCGGAAATCAACAATGTCTTGTGGAGTTCCTTCAAGCTCCAACATTTCATGGTCACGAGCGGCTTCAAGTCCACGGGTTTCCAGTTGGTCGCGAATCTTGACCTTCTGGTCGTCCTTTCCTTCATCGTAGAGGTTGTTTTCCAACTTGACGATGAGTTCAACGGTCTTACCAAGGCGATTCATGACGAGTTTTTGTGCTCGGAACGCCTCAACCTTCGCAATTTTCAACCGCTCTTTTTGTTCAGCAAGTTCGGTGAGTACGTCCTTTTGCTTACGCTTGAATTTTATTTCTTCAATACGGGATTCCTGCTTCTTTTCAGGAGCGAGAACTTTGGATAAGAAACGTTCTTTTCCGTGAGATTGAGGTCCTGCCGTGATGATATCAATTACACCGCGAGCGATTTCCTCTTTCAACCCGTAGTTCTCGACGAGCATGTCTTTGTCGATCTTTTTCAGGTCGCCAATTTTCAATCCTGCATCGGCGAGCTGGTTCGCAGTTGTATCGTCAATACCTCTGCGTAATAGAGCCAAGTATGTGTCCTTCTTTGCCATAACATCCCCTCCGACAAGTCTAGGCGAGCAGACACTCCTAAGAAAAGCCTCTCCCCAGAGTGTTCAGTCGTTCAAGCCCTTTTCAAGTCTCATGCTTCTTCTTCACCGGATTCAAAGTCAACCCCTAATTCTGCCCACTCATCCAACTCTAAAGTCTCGGGTCGGCGGTTAAGTCGGGGGTCGTTTTGCAGTGAAGAATAAGCACGTTTCCAGCGACCAGCATGCCATCCAGGTATTCGTGAGATGCGCTTTGGAGCGGAGCGGAGGGTGGCTTTCAATTTCTTTCGCCTCTGTGCGAATGCAGCATGAATCATCATCACCAACAACCTTCGGTCACAAGGCCATTCTTCTTCGTGAGGAATCAATTGCAACAAACGAGAGTGAACTTTGGGCATCGGTGAAAATGCGTGAGGTCCGACGCGCTCCCCCATTTCAGCATCAAAATCCAAACCAACGACCATGCCGAGGGAGCCAACATCGCTTTCGTATTCCATAACGACGCGCTCGGCGAACTCTTCCTGAACCATCATCACGATGCCGTCCAATGGTTTGGTATGCGGATTGCGATGGTGGCGGGTGAGTTCATCGATGAGGGGTGATGAAATTTGATAGGGAATGTTAGCGACAATCCGGGTGATGTCATTTGGCCAGCGGGATTTCAAAGCATCTCCTTCGATCAAGACCAAGGTTTCATTCTCGATTTCAGGAGCAAAGACTGAACGAAGGTGTTCACATGCTCCGCCGTCCAGTTCAACGGCAGTAATGCGACAACCTGTTTCCAGCAGCACTTCGGTAAGAACACCGGGGCCAGGGCCGATTTCAAGAACGTGGTCTTCCTTCGTGACCTCTGCCCACGAAACCGTCCGCTCGAGAACATCGTCGTGAACGAGAAAATGCTGACCGAGGGATTTGTTGAAGGGTTGCTTCCCACGAAGCGAGTCAACAAGCCAGCGGGCGCCCCTCATGCTTCCACCGGCAGTAGGAGTTCCGTGAGACGGGGTGCCATTGCCGGGTCTTCCAGTTCTTGAACGAAGCGACGAGTGAGGAGTTCGGCGGCGTCAATGTTGCAAGCGGTATTGAGTTCTTCAAGAGAGGCAAATACGCCCACTGAGTTACGAGCTGAGACCATTTGGGCGGCCTTTTTCTTGCCCACGTCAGGGAGCAATTCAAAGCCGTGCACCTTCAACGAAATCGGTCCGGCTTTGTTGTAAAATTCATCAACAAAATATTGTGCATGTTCTTCAACAAACATTTGCACGACGAGGGGCATGTCCATCTTGGCCATATTTGACATCCGATCACGGCGAGCCATGCCGAGAATTCCAATGACCTCGTCGCGTTGAGCTGCGTCGGTGCCGATGTACAGGCGTTGACTTGGAATCATTAAATCGCAACCGGGGCGAATCTTGAGACGGCAGAATGCAAGGGTCTTTTCGCTCATGGCGGTGACGACGTTTTCTTTGGTATCGTGTTCAACGACTCTTGCCCACTCTTCACCTTCCAATGCTTTGGGGCGTTCGGGTCGTTGTTGCCGAGGACGGCCACCTTGTTGGTTTCGTCCGCCTTGGCGGGTTCCACCTTGAGTTCTACCACCCTGGCGGTCGTTATTTCCTCGGTTGTTGCGCTGTTGCTGCCCGCCTTTGGAGCGAGTCTCTTGTGGCTTTGGCTTGACGATTTCTTTTCGTCCTTCAGCAGGACGGGACATGCGGTATGAATTTGGACTTACTTCCTTCTTCTTGGGGCCAGAAGGTGTGTTGATGTGGCGCTTTCGCCGAGGGTCAGTCATTGATATCGCCTCTGGTTAGAAAGAAGTGCCTCATTCGTTGTTGTAGCCAATAACCTGCTTGACAATGTCG
>CAXAHZ010000025.1:0-11584 GCA_963968875.1 uncultured euryarchaeote | reverse complement strand
CGAGAGAGCGAAACCGAACACGTAATTGCGCAGTTCTTGTTGAGGGCCTTCGCGATCGTAGGGCTCTCAATCAACTGGGTTTCACAGGGCCGATTGAACTTCTCAACAGGGGTTGGAGTATTGACGATGTCCTCGTCTATTTGGTGGACACATACGGGAGAAGACACGAACTTGATGGAGGCCCTACAATCATTCTTTTGATGGATTGGGACCGAACAGGAGGTCGCATTCAAAGCAACTGCAGGCGGAATCTGGAATCTCTGGATGTCGCATTTGATGAATCATTGCATAGAACCCTTCTCAAGTGCCTCAAGCCCGAAACGAAAACCGTTGAAGGGTTATCGGGACTTGTGGATGTTCTCACGCCTCTTCTTGATCAATTTGATGAACCATCGTTTGATTGAGCGGGTTGAGGCAGAGGGTCTTCTTTGACCGTATTGAGGACGACATGAGTGAATGAACGAGCAACCCCGTCAAGAGTGAATACTGTCTTTGTTAAATTGTCCAAATCCTTTCGGTCTTTGACACGTGCGAGAACCATTGAGTCCCAATCTCCTGTCACGTCGTAAACTGCAAAAACACGTGGGTCGGCGGCTATTTTTTGTTGAACATCAATCATTCTTCCCTTATCGATTCGTAGGCCCGCCATGATGGTCATTGTCCAGCCAACCATCTCTGGATTCAGTACCGCAGAATATCCGGAAATCACACCGCTATCTTCAAGCCTGCGAATACGATTTGTTACGGTTCCTTGCGCAACGCCAAGCTCTCTGGCCAACTGACGCTGACTTTGTCGGGCATCTTCGTTGAGCAAAGAAAGCAGGCGAAGGTCGGTCTCATCCAAATCCATGGGCATCAAAGAGAAGCACCCCCCGGCTCATCTTCAACGCTTCCCTCATCCTCTGTAGCATTGGGGGCGGAGGGAAGCCATACGTGTTGCCTCCATGCACCCATTTCATCGATATCCAAACCAACTTCAAACCGGCAATCTTCAGCATGCCATTGAGAAAACTGAATCGTAAATTCTCTTTGCTCCATCGCTTTCAGTGATGGTTTAGGCGGTCTTCCTTTGAACTTCCACGGAGGTTCAACAACCCAATCATGCGTTTTGAATCCCAGCTCACCAGCACGTAACTGGACGAGCAATGTCGTTGAGGATGAGGCGGACCATACCGCTTTGATTCGTGGAATGCCCTGTTCTCTTTCTCTAGAATTTGTAATCACTGCACCGCAGATGACAAGAGCAATGGCCAAGAAAATTATCGGCATCCACGTTTGGCTTGCCGTTGTATATTGGTGGAAGGATGGCAACGGTCCAGATGAAAGCCAAAGAAGGTTCACGGACGTTTCATTGCTCTGAGTGCCGTTCATCATTGCAAGACTGTAACTCCACCCTGTTGGGGCTTGTTCAAGGTCCACACCAGCCGCTTCTAGGTGATCGGAGGACAGGGAGAATGTCGTTTCAGTCATGTTGTTCTCTTGGAGAGAAAAACCGACCTCTGGTCTCATTTCATGAACGAGATTCATGCCCTGACGGCCATGATGGTCAAGACTCACATCCTCTGTAAGAACGATGTACAGAAGGGTGTCATCGGAGAGATTGAACGATGGAGTGATTTCAAGATGAAATTGCACGAACCAATATCCCATTTCACCAGAAAGGATTTGGACATCCCCCTCGATTAAGACAGCGTTATTGCCGTCAACTTCGTGTTTGAAAACTTGAGGGGTGCTAAGTTCTGATACGTTCAAATTAAGTTGCTCAGCACGATAAAAAGCATCATCATCGGGCCAATCCGAACCGGTTGAATCGCTCCATGACCACCACGTCCATCGGACTGTATCTTCGGAAGGTGCAGGTTCATAAATTCCGGAAGAAGGAAGAACAAATACTTCTTCTAACGCAGTATATTCTTGTGAATCAATGGGTGAACTCGCCTGGACAACGAGTGAAGTTTGGGCAGTTCCAAACGGCATGGCAATGCACAGAAGGGCGACTGCAATACACAGGACGGTTCTTCTCAACATCATTCATTCCTCCTCGTCTCGCCAGGGAAGTTCAAGTTTTCTGCGGATGATGTTTTGCTCGGACAGGTCGACCATCAGTGTAATTCGTGCTCCCACCCATATGGAAATAACTTCAATGTCGCCATTGAGTTGGGTTGTGAGAAGAAACGCACCCTTTGGAAGCGGCTCGCACTTCAAAGCTTCTTCAAATGCATCAACCATCGGAGCCCATCCTCGGAGAAGTCGTGTAAATGTGTTGAGGTCAACGCTCATTGTATTGCTGGTGATGTTTTGGCTTAACAGATAGAGTGATTCCTGACGCGTACGCCAGGAGTTCTTCTTCAAGGTAAATGCAGGCATGCCGACATGAACCGCACGAAGCGGGTGAAACGTTCCTTTTGGCCACCGCTCTCCCTTATTGGTGGGGCATTCTTTGTCGTAGATTCGTTGTGCCACCATTGGAGGTGCGATGTTCAATCGCTTTCCACGTTGCCAAACAGAATAAGGGGAGTCGTCCATGCCGTACATTGAAAATACAGATGCTTGGACATCAGCATCCGCCCTGACCACGGTGTTCTTGTCATGAGGTGGGGCGGTACGGATTTTGGGCTTCCACCCCGGCTCACGCCGTAATTCTCGCCGTGAGCGAAATGTTTGTGCAACTCCTTCAGGAGATGCATCTTCACGGTGGCGTAAAACAGCAAGGAAGAATCCACCCGTATCGTTGTCCATGTGCCACAGTCTACGGCATCCCGGCAAAACTTCAATGAGATGGGCTTCAAGTTGCTCATCAACTTCATCGACCAATGCGATTCGGTCGTTTGGGGAAAGATGGGCATCTGTGAGAAAGGGTAGTTTTGTACGCTCCTCTTTTTCCTTTACTGGTGCTCCGTTTTGGTCAAAAGTTGGCCAATCACTCATACCTGGATGAAGCGTCAGTTCGGGTAAGAGGTTATCATCAATTGCTACCAGTTCAAGGTACGGGCATCGTCGGAGAAGTTCAGCGACCACGGCCTCATTTTCAATGGGGTCAACACTGCATGTAGAGTATACCATGCTTCCACCCGGAGCCAACAACGCTGCGCCTCTCATGGCGATTTCAACCTGCATCTTGAACATGCGCCGTCCTTCTCTAGGGGTCCAATTCCACCACACATCGCGATTTTTTCGAGTTGTGGCCGTTCCAGTACAAGGGACATCCGCTATGACTGCATCAAACCCGGGGGGGGGAATTCTTCCAAGGTGGCGACCGTCATGTTGGGTGATGACCATATTAGCGAGACTCAAGCGACTTCGATTGCTCACCAACATGTTCAACCGGCCTGAAACTGGTTCGTTGGCAACGACAACCCCGTTTGGATGGAGAGCCTCAGCAAGTTGCGTAGCTTTTGACCCGGGAGCTGCACACAAGTCAAGGGCAAGTGTTTCTTGGGTAAGATTCAGCAGGAGTGCAGGGATCATACTGGCGGCCTCTTGACGAGTAATGCGTCCGGTTTCATGCAACAAAGCCATCATCCGTTGAGCCGTTCCTTCCGGGGCTCTACCTCGGGCAAAAGGCATGACCCAGCCTGAAAGTTCTGGCATCCACGATAGAGGTTGACCGCCCAGTTCCTTGATTTGATTAAGCGTCCATTTGCGGTCGGATCGGTGCAGTGAAACCCGGAGTGTTTCAGGAAGCGGTTCAAGGGCTGAAGCCAACCAAGGCCCAGTATCAATTCCCAAGTGCTTAACCATGGACGTCAAGGCACACGTAGCAGCTTTGCTCCGCCTTTCCTCCTCGTTATCTGTTGGTCCACGCACGCTTGTCGCTCCGGTCACTTCTCTTTGGGCCTTCCGCCACTTACAAAGAGTGCCGGCGTTTGTTGGAGTACATGCTCGGGGACATGGCGCCATGGTATCTGCCCCTGATGTTCACGGCGATCTTATTGTGGTGTTTCGCGCCAGCTCTTGTTCTCTGGTGTGAAGAGAAGCGCGCGTTGTTATTGTTGTACAAGGCAACTCCTCCAGCGATGGTATTTGGCCTTCTTATTCACCGAGCAAACGCGATTTTCTCACTGGATTTTACACACATTGAAGTTGCTACTGTATTGTCAGATGGTTCCACATTTTCCGAACAAGTTCGGTTGATGTTGACTGGACAAGGAGCAGTAGAAGGGGCTTTATTTTCCTTGATGCTTTTTTCCCTCTTCAGCCCTAAACTCCCCAGTCTTAGGGAAGTTGATTCAGTACAGCGTCAAGCCATTCAACAAGGGCTCATGCGACATACTGGATGGTGGGTATTGCTCTGTGTTGTCTTGTTGTTTCCCGATGCAAAATACGTCAGCCCATCTTCGTTTCCTTCTTCACCAACAGTAATGATGTCCTCCTGGTGGAACCTTGCTGCGATTGTATGCATTACATTGTTGCTTGTTATGTCAGGAGAGATTGTTGCAGCGACTTCCTTACTGACCACCAACGATTCCACCTCGCTTCTTTTCAGAAGGGCTGTGATGAAACTGGTTATCCTCCTTCCACTGGCAGTTTACGTTATGGCTCAATCCTCGGTATTCAGTGATTTCTGGTGGGACCGCCCTCTCCAAAACTCAAACGAGACGGTTGGCCTCATGATTTTGGTTTACAGTCTGCTGGTTTGCTTCGTTCATGCACCAGCAGCCTGGCTCGAATCTTCATTAGGCCAAGGTGACGGTCAAAGCAAGACCATGGCATGGGGATACGGGCTCGTCCTCGCTTTATGCTTCTTCATCACGCTCCGTTCAGTGAATCTTGTTGACTTGTTCGGTGAAGGAAATCAATTGATTTTCGTGAGTTTAAGATTGACTTCATTCGTTGCCCTTGCAGCAGCGGTTTTGATGCTTCTACCAACGTTGGGGTACGATTCTGCCCACCGCCCTGAATTGTGGTGGTTACGCTTCAGCCTCTTCCTTATCGTTCCTGCAGGTTCGCTCTTCTCTGTATCATTTTGGTTGCTTGTTCCAGCGGTATTTGTTTGTGGGGTACTGAGCTTAAACATCCCTTGGATTCTTGAAACACATCCGTTCTCCTCGTATCGCAAGTCCGTCATCATCTGGTCGGTTGTTGCAGGAATGGTTTTTCTCATCGGGTCGTTTTCTCTTCATTCATTTTGCAGTATCGCAATTCTTTCAGGAGTCATTCTAGTCCTCAACGCTTCTATTGTTACTTTTGGAATGAAACGCTGGGCTGAGTGAAGGGGACAGAAAACCCACTCGCGAGCCCATCCATCCATCGCGCTTCTTATTAGGGCGACAAGAAGCGATTCATCACAAGTCTTCGGACTTTAGGGATGGGACCCTCATGGCACGAGCCTTTCGATCAGGAATAGAAACGAACAAGAAAGTGAGAATGCCGTTGCGGCATCGCGTATGGCAGCCCATACGGGACTTGCAATCACTGACCACACGAGCTCAACGCACAGGAAAGGGCATGGGTCCTCTTGTTGAAGTTCCAGCCCTTGTACGAATTGAAGATGAACATTGGATTTTTGAGCGAATTGACGAATCAACTCTCAATCGCTTGAGTCATAGGTTAATCCTTGCAGACGAAAACGGGGAGCAGACTCTCGGAGTTACAGAGAACCTACAAATTGCGCTCCAAGTTGCTAAGCGTATGGCAGAGGTAGAACAACGGGTTGTAATGATTCAACCCCTTTGAAGGTCCTACGAAACGAGGCCCCAAATGGCTTGAATAACGCCTTGATTAACGAGGTAGAAGAATCCTCCGAGGCCGATGCAAGCCAAGTACACTTGCGCAGGAGTAATTTTCCATGAATCCTCAGACTCTTCGTCGAAATAACGAATCAATCCAGCAGCTTGTTGAATACCGCTGCCGTCGTTCTTCTTCTTCTTCGTTGCCATGGCGACCGTTTCTACCGAGAAACCTCCCCTTTATGAACGCGACGCGGAGAAGAAACTCATTCCTCTTCGATTGTAGGGGTGGTCAAATCTACAAAAGGAACGTCTTCTGAATCGGCCTCTTTCGGGGCAATGCGAACCAATTCGTCAGATGTTTCCCGTTCATCAATGCTAAGGAAATCCCCGGTTGCAGCAATTATTTCAGCCGGGGCGTCAATCACCTCGGGCATGCCCCGGGGGTCTGCAGCGATAAGAGCGGCTTCAATTCGGGCAAGAGCCCGTTCAATAGCCGGGGCATTTTCATCTCTTAGCGCCTCGTTTGCCATATGGAGGTCGTGGTCTATTTCAATTCGTAACTCCGCCTCATCCGTAGCCTCTAGAATCTGGAATACCTCTTCGCAGCGGTTCTGCAATCGCTCAATGTCTCCGTTCAAATCGTCTTTAGCCCGTTGTCTGTGGGCTAACCATGCCTTTTCATTTTCTTTTGCTGAGGTGCCAATATCCCTTTTTCCAATCCACTTTGCGGCAGTGTTTTGATGGGCAAATTCCCATGGCTTGTGGCTCAGCGCACTCATGGTATCAAACACGATTCTTGCGCGCTCCCTTATTGGCCCATTCAGCGTGATAACATTGACATAGCCCGAATTAAACAAGCCAAACGCCCAATAACTTCCGGATGAAATGCGTACAGCAATATCTCCACTTTGCGTGGTGAGCGTCCACCTTTGTTCGTTAAATCCAGGGGCCTCTTCCATTTCAGGAGTTTCAGGATGGGGTAATTGAGCTAAGAGTGTTGCAGCGACATCACCAAGGTAAACCACCTTGTGTGGAGCGTTGAAATGTTTGCTTCTGAGCAACTTGTTGCTGAGGTCCATACGATGGCTGGCATGGGCTTGCTTGACTTGAGCAACGAGTACGCTACTGTTTGGATCCAGCATCGTCTCCGTCATGGTTGGACCAAGAGGTTCAGTATGATGAAGAAACCCCACTCTGGTCCGTTTTCAACAGGAGGAAGGTTGAAGTTAGGCGACATATAAGGGTAAATCAGTGGTAATATGGCAGGTAAAGCACCCTCATCATCTCAAGGTCTGACCTCACTCCCCGGAGTCGGAGCGGCAACAGCTAAAAAATTAGCAGCGGCTAAAATTGATTCAATTGCGAAACTCGCATCTTCCACGCCGAAGGCTCTGCAAAAGGCAGGATTGTCCGTTGCTGTAGCAAAGAAAGTCCATTCTGCTGCCAAGGCTGCAGACAAAGCCAAATCTACAGTGAAAAAGGCGAAGGATTCTGTAAAAAGCAAGTCAACGAAGGCCAAAGCTGGAGCAAAGAAAAAAGCATCAGCGGCAGCAACAAAAGCCAAGGCAGCTACTCAGAAGGCAATAAAGAAATCACAAGACGCAGCCGAAACCGTTGTTGAAAAGACAAAATCAGTATCCTCACTCAAAACCAAAAAAGAATCGGACCGAAAAGGTGACACAATCAAAGTCCCTCGTTCGGTAAGAGACATGCCTTGGTTCAAAAAAGGCTGATTTTACCGCTACCTTTGAAGACCCTCTTCGCAGAAGGGGACTCATGCCACGAAGGAAATACGGCCGTTTACGTAAAACGGTAGAAATGCCTTCAAAAGAAAATTGCTCCCGGTGTCGCTCGGGCAAGCATTGTCCAATCGTTGGCCATCAGGGTCAAACCATCCAGCCGAACAGAGCATGGAGCGGGCCTGCAAAAATCAACAAGCGAAAAAAATCCACTTCATAGTTCGGTTTCTAAACCGCTCGCACTCGTTGACGGCGTAGTGTCCATCATCTGTTCATTTTCGTGGTCCTGCCCATTCATGTTCTGTCGTAATGCTTGGGCGCGATGATACACTTCTCTTAGGGTTTGGTCGGATATCTCGAGATAAACTCGGGTCGTCGCGATCGTTGCGTGCCCCATCAGCCGTTGAATCGTTACCAAATCTGCTCCCCGTTCCAATAG
The DNA here is from genome assembly GCA_963968875.1 of uncultured euryarchaeote. Classification (GTDB taxonomy): domain Archaea; phylum Thermoplasmatota; class Poseidoniia; order Poseidoniales; family Poseidoniaceae; genus Poseidonia. The sequence continues at coordinate 3,734 of CAXAHZ010000025.1, read as the reverse complement.
ACCCGTTGCGAAGTTGTGGCGGAGAACGTGAGGAGTTAACTTTCCTTTTGGAAGTCCTGCTTGCTCACCCAAAGCATCCATCATACGCTGCACACTTCTCGGCTGCAGCCTTCTTCCGTGGCGATTGACAAGACATGCATCTTCGGATTGGTCGGTAAGAGCAGTTCGAATAGGAATCCAAGCTTGGAGCCCCTCCAGTGTTCGCTCCGTGAACAATACCAAACGGTCTTTGTCCCCCTTCCCACCTAGGATGCGTGCTGAAGCATCATCAAGGTCAATGTTTCCAAGGTCAAGAGAGCAGACTTCACTCACCCGCATTCCCGTATCAAGCATCATGGTCACAAGCAGTGCAGTCGCTGGGTTCTCACTTCGTGAGGCGGCTTCTAAAACACTGGATAATTCTCTACGTGTCAGGGTTCTCGGAAGTCGCTTTCCAGTCCGAGCGCGCTGTAAATGTTCAGGCCATATGAGGCCAAGCCATCGCAGAAGATGACGTGCTGCTGCGAGTCTGGCATTGTATGTGGTTGGCCTTAATCCAGCGATAGAATGGGCCCAAATGTCAATTCTACCGTTCATCGGCTCCATTCGACGAGCCAGATCTTCAATGCTCAACCCTTCGTACTCAGATTCAGTCAACTCTGGCTCATGGGGTAAAGTGGTTTCTACGAGGCTACGTAGTCCGTAAAAATACGATTTTTGAGTGTTAATGGATTTATTCTCAGCATGCAGTTGACGTTGATAGCTCTCAAGCCACGGTAAATGACGAATGTGTGTGAGGCGAGCAGGAAGTTTCAGTACTTCCTCAACCAAGCGCATTTGGCTTGGCCTGATGGCCTTTGGTTGTGGCGTTCGCGTTTCACGTTCATTCATTGGCGTCACCGCCTCTCGCCGGAGCGAGTGTGCATCCCTTGTCCCGCAGGACGATGGGGAATGACAAATGGTGTTTATGAAGCCATCGTAGGGTTTGAGGGCGGAGCCTTTCGTTCAAGGCTTTCGCTCTAAGAGCCGATGGGGAATGAGTTTGAGGCCCGCACCTGCGCCTAGGAGCAGATGGGGGCGCTGATCAACTTGATGGTTCAAGTTGGGTGGCTGTAAAGAAGAGCAAAGGGCACTCAAAGGTGCTCGATGCCTTGCTTCTTGACGTTGGCCTTCTTGATCTTGTCTGGGAGCCAATCTGGTCCGCCTGCGGGCTTGTCAACCATACTGATACTGCCTGTGAACACGTGAACACGCTTGGTGCCACGTTCTCGTAGGCGGATGGTCTCGTGTCCGCGTGTTGCAGCCTTAAGGGCCGCACCGCGGGGTTGTTTGCTCGCAAAAACCTGGCTCGTGTCTTTTCCGTTCTCCATGAGAACGAAGTATTTTTTTCCGTCTGACATTTGGATATCCTCCGGAGGTGCCTTATCACAATGAGCATATAATGCTTTTCCCTAAAAAAGGCAAGACTGCGCCACATATGCCCCTCAGTCCCCCTTTCCGAAGGCACATTTTGGAGTGATTTGCCTTCAGTACGGCGATTTAATTGTGACCACTTTACTACAAATCTGCACCAGCAAGTGTTTTGGTATCAACAACCCCAGGAACTTGACGAATGTTCTCTACAACAGCCTTGGCGATTGTTGCAAGGTCATCTGCGATAAGTTTCACGATTAAGTCGTGATCTCCAAACAATACGGTGGCATCTTCAACATGCGGCAGCCCTTTCATTAGTTCATACACGGTTTGTTCAGTCCCCGGTTGGACATTGATGAGTACGTATCCTACTGCCATGTTGCTCATATGGATGGAGTTCGTCTGTATTCATCATCCTTCCGTTTGAATACCATGACTTGCTAATTTTGCGTTCTGTTCGCTGACGAACTCAACCCATTGTTCTTCAGTCCAACCTTCTGGAGTCGGTCCTTCAATCCACGCGGTAAACTGTTCTTCAGTCCATCCTTCTGGAATTAAATCTCTGTCTACTGGATTCTCATCGCCTTCTTTTTCTATATCATTCTGAGGAGGCATATTGTCATCAAACATTGACTCAATGTTTGCACCTGAGACTTCTTCAATGGTCCAATCTTCCTCATCGTGCACTTGAGAATTGTTTCGGAGGGTGAAGGCGACAGCTCCAAGGGCGGCCGCCATCAGTATCATTCCAATTATAGCCTTGGATGTGTTTGTAAGTGACCTTTTATCGTCCGTTTCTTTCAGTTGAGGCGAAGTATCATTTGAACAATTAAGGCAAGTATCCAGTGGCCCTACAAGAACCGTTTCCTGCAAGATAATACGGACACCTTGCTCGTCCAAACACCCTGTTTCCAAGGCTAAGGTTTGGTTTGCTAAGGAGCTAGGAACCGGATAAATCCAATCCAGTTCTGCTTCGTATGTTGTTTCATCTCCAGCCATTTTAGCCGATTGTGTAAGGAGAGCGCCGTTCTGATCGTAAATCGATAAAGAACAAATGATGGTATGGAGCCCATCATCATCCCTTATCGGTAGGGAAACGGCGATATCCTTTCCAGGAATTGCTTCAGAGGAATTCATTTCTCCAAGTAATGTAGGTGCATGCTGAAACATCATTTCAACACTGACAGAGACAGGAAGTCTGTCCAAATCACGTACGTTAAACACAATCTTACTGGTGCCGTCTGAAAACGAGGAGTCAGCTTTTATCCTGAACTGAAACCAAGTCGTATCGGTCATCGTTTCATCAAAACTGCACCCCAACGGGGGAATCCCGTCGCCCCAAACTGGAGATTCAGTTGTTGGCGTAATGACCGACCTGCCCAATTGACTCAGTCTGTTTGTTGCCGTTTCAAGAGGACGGTCGCTCTGAACACCGACTACGAATGTAGCTGTTTGGCCAAAGGTCATGTTTCTTGTAGGGCCGGTTTCCTTGCACACCTCATAAAATACAATTTCAGGTAAGGTGAACTCGAAAGGCACACTTAGCGATGACTGAGCCGAACCTCCATGAAGTCCAGTGCCGTCAACCTGTACAAAGAGGCCCCCGGATTCAAGAGCAGTTGAAACTTGATTGAGTGGGAAAAGAAACTGACTGGTATTTTGAGGGATGTCAAGAGGAAGTTGGAACATTTCACTTCCTGGCCAAGTGATTTGGACATCTCCTATGAACGGCGTTATGGGGTCATCAATGTCAACCACTTGTATCAGGAGTTGTTCCCTACCGTTTCCAACAACTTTTTCCAGAAGAGATCCATTTTCATCAACAATGTGGAGCGAGATTTCGGGGTTCATGTCATCAACCCACAATGTCCGTTCCAACACCAACGTGCCATCGTCAAGTCGAACCGTGACTTCAATATCTTCGAGAGGTATGCCGGTATTCAATGTCAAATTGGCACTGTAACAGTATGTGTCGCTTTCATGAGATACTACTGCTGTTGTATTCGATAGGTCTCCTTGTGATGTATTGAAGACCGGTGGCGGTTGCATGATATTAAAATCTGCATCGGTAAGGCAGCTTGTCAACGTATAACCGAGATGTCGGTAAATCCCCAGGCTTGGCCTACCAGTTAAGGGTGAGGCCCGATTCCAATTTGACGGGTCAATGTTTGAGACATGAGGGCCAAACCAAATCTGTGGTGCATCAATAATTGTTGTAACATTGAGATAGATTGCTACAGAGCTCATGTTTAATCCATCCCATGCACGCGCTAACAAAGCGATACTTCCGAGTTCTACATCTTTAGGGATGGTCAAAGTTGCCTGCCAACGGGTTGAGTCGG
>CAXAHZ010000024.1:0-11803 GCA_963968875.1 uncultured euryarchaeote | reverse complement strand
AAGTCTTGGGTTGAAGTCCAGTTGTATTGTCCTCCACGGGCACAGTTGTCCGGCGAATTGTCAGTAATTCCATCGTTATCGTCATCTGGATCACATGCATCTCCGTTTTCATCAAAATCGGTATTGCCTTGGCCCGGATTTGGGACGGCAGGGCAATTGTCATCAAAATCCGGAACACCATCGTTATCTGCATCTTGTTTCTTTGAAGAGTCAAATGCCCAAACAAACACGTCCCAAGCACCAGTGCTGGTTACGGTTGTCCCGTTCTTGGTTATGCTTGCTGAGGTTTGCCCTGCAAATGCACCGACAACTGCTACAGTATCTGTAAGGCCGACTGCGAGTCCTCTTCCGGTTTCAAAACTTGAGCCATCGGTAACATCGAGCCAAGACCAGGTGCCGGTTTTGGTAATGCCTCCAACGATACCGTCAAAATTTCCACCTGGCGTCACTGCCTTGGTTCCTGCAGTAAATGTATTCTGCGAATAACCTGTGAAGATGAGTTCATCCTTTGAAGTAAATACCATTGCCTCTAGGACATCGTCGCCGTTTGTGCCCCCGATAATCGCCCAATCATTGCTCGTGGTGCTGCTTGCATCTTTGATGAAAAATACATCGGAACCACCTTTGTTAGCCGTAATTGACCAACTGGATTTTGCAAGCGTTCCGCTAAAGGTGCCACCCATATACAGATTCCCTGCCGAGTCAATGCCCAATTGCGAAATTGATACAACCTGGGACGCTGCACCAAAGCCCGTGATTCCAGCGACTGTTCCAGCATTGGTCATCTTGACTACAAACGAATCCTGTGTTCCAGAAACAGTGTAACTCGTAGTTCCAAAGAGAACATTGTTCTGGGTTATACACGACACATGGAAATCTCCGTTGAGGTCAGTTACTACATCGGTGACAACTTGGGTGCCGATTCCTCCACCGCTCTTGACCCACTGCAGTGCCCCAGTGGTTCCATCGAGTTTAGCGATGAATATTTCCGTGTTTGAGACATTGATTGCAGTTCCGCCAAAATCAGTTTCGCCTGAGAAGTATCCAGCTACTACAATGTTACCTTGATTGTCAACAGAGACAGCTTGAGGTACACTTCGGTCGGATGTGGTATTTTGGATTGTTTGGAACGCAGTGGCCCACATCCAATTGCCAGTAGAATCTGCAACGGCAACAAAGCCGTCAAGAACCTGAGATGAGAGAATCGTTTGTCCAAAGGCTATATCTCCATACATATAGCCAGTAAGTACTGCCATCCCGTTAACGTTGGTGATATCGGTTAGGAAGGACACTCCTCCCAAACTGTGGTCTGCTCCAGTGAGGAATGTCCATGTCCCTGTATCTTCTGAAAGACCAGCAAGATAAAATTCGTTACCGTTAGAGAACGGGGAAGTTGGAGCGAGTGTTTGGGTTCCAAATGTCAGTGTCCGGTTGAAATCTCCTGCGACATAAAAAGCTCCAGGCCCGTCAGTAATCATCGTATCAAATTCATCGCCCGTTGACGATCCTCCTGATGCAATAAAAACATCCGAAGATGAAGAACGAGCCGAAGCTTCGAAAACTTCAGTTAATACTTCCAATTCAGCGGATTCTGATTGTTCGGGAACAATTAGTGGACCGAGAAAACTCATCACGAACAATGCGATGAGGAACAGGGGTAGGCTCTGGCTGCGGGCGCTCTGCATACCTTGTGGGCAGTGCTCAAAGGCCATCAAGCCTTTGATTCGTTGACCATGGAGGTTCACTCCATATTGGAGTCTAATGCAAGCAAATCACTGTCGCCAGCATCCAAAACGGTGAGGGTTGAAACCGAGAAAGGTTTACCGCAAGCAATACCGAGTTCACGATTAACCATCGTTGCTCGGTACAGGGTCACTTCAGGATGACTGGCACGCAGTGCGTCGGTGTATTTTTCTGGGCAGTTGGCAGCAACAAGCACCAACTTTGCTTCTCCTTTAGCACAAGCATCGAGGGCTTGGCGTTGTCCAAACAACAGGTTTCCTGTTGCGATTGCATTCTTCAATTGTCGGCTTAGATCCATTTTTATTCCTCCATTCTCCACATGTGTTTCTCATGGTAGGGAAAATTACTCCTCAGGGATGTAGTACAGTGCTACGCTGCCTGTACCAAGTGAAATCGGTTGCCCTACGATGATGTTCTCTGCAACACCAGTGAGGTAATCCTTTTCTCCAATGATACCGGCCTTCAAAAGGTGGTTGACAGTAACTTCGAAGGCAGCACGAGCAAGGATACTGTGTTTGGTACCCGATACACCGTGACGTCCGATAGCACGTACTTCACCCTCTGAAGTCATTACATCTGCCACCATTAGCAAGTGACGGACGTCAACTTCTAAACGAGCTCCGTCCAAGGTGAGTTGCAGTTCATCAATAATCGCTTGACGAGCAGCTTCAATCCCGAGGTACTCGTAGATTTCAATGATGTTGTTGGTGTAGGTTCGCGAGCGGTCAATGTTTTCAAGTTCGCTCACACGCGTGAGGTTGCTTCCAATGGTTGAAAGGTAATATTCACCGGTTTTATCGTCAAGTTGCACGTTAGCACGCTCTATGCCCGGGATACCTTTGAGTCTCATATCACGGATTTTTTCTTCCAGTTGCAACAGCATGGTGTATGATGGAGGATTATCAGCAAGTTCAGCGAGATCATCTTCGCTGTGAACTCCGGGAATCAGGGTCAATGTGGAAGGGTTCTTTGCCTTGTCAGTCTGTACAAAGAGTCGGGTGGCGCGCTCAAGTTTGTCTTTAACTTCAAGAGGTGTCATTCCTTTCTGTTTGAGGTTACCCTTGTTGAGTTTGAGAACCAAACGTCGCTGAGCGACGTCGGTCTCCAATGATGCAATGTTCACGGTAGTTGTAACTTCAATGGCTGCAGCGAGCTTCTTCGCAGCACCTTCGTTTTCTTGTTGGTCAGCGGTCATACGAATGGTCATGGTAGGTGTTTGAGGGACCTTTCGTGCGTCAACAATCTCAATGATACGTGGCAGACCTTGAGTTACGTTGACCGTAGCGACACCAGCATAGTGGAACGTACGCATGGTCATCTGAGTACCAGGTTCACCGATAGATTGAGCGGTAATGATTCCAGCGGCTTCGTATGGGTCTATGCTTGCACGATCAAGGGCAACGATGGCTTCGTCGACAACCTTCTTCGCTTGAGCCTTTGTAAGTTTCTTCTTACCACGGCTGTGGCATGCGACGGTTAGGTCGTTGAAGATACGGTTGGTGAATCGGCTTGAGCCCGACGCTTCTGCAGCCGCGACCAGCGATTTGAAGACTGGGTCTCCAGCGAGTTCGTCTTCAATCGACTTCATCTTTCGGTCTAGATCGTATGGTTCAATGGCAACGACGGTCTTTGTTCGTGCGCGACGGGTGGTCTTTCGTAGGCGAACACTTGTAACCGGTCCAGTTGCTTCACTGCCTGCGTCACGTCCCTTTTGGGTCGCAGCAACGATGGTTGCGTGGATGGTTCCAGCGGTGTCTGAGTCGGTTTCACAAAACTTGGCAACATCGTTCTGCGTCATCACCTTTACATCGTCCCACTTGCGGTCATCAGCAAGCATGTGAGCAAAGTTTTCTGCGATACCCAAATCCATGAGCTTCTTCTTAGTTGCACTCTTTACGACCATCAGTCCTCACCTCTGCTGTCATCTTCAGCCTCGTCTTCCCAGGCTCCTAGATCCTCTTCAACGATTTCTCGTTCGTATGAATCACGGTCAATTTCAAGACCGCCGGATGTTCCAAGAGCTGCGTCAACAATAACATCGATGTTGAACGGAGAGCCGTGCACACCACGGGACGGATCAATTCCGTCTTCACCGTAACTGAACTGGATGATACGGTTCGCAGTGTTACGAACCGATAGCATTTCGTCGTCAAAGACTTTCAAGTCGTCCATTGCGTTAATCAATCGGCGCTGCATGTATCCTGACTTAGCAGTACGGACAGCGGTATCAACAAGGGACTCACGGCCGGATACTGAGAGCATGAAAAACTCTGTCGGCTTTAATCCACGCTTGAACGAGGAGGCGATGAACCCACGGTCGGGTGCACCACGGCCACCTCGCTTGAAGTGGGGAAGGACACGGTCATCGTATCCACGTTCCAGACGCTTTCCACGAACCTTTGCTTGTCCAATGGAGGCGGCCATCATGGTCAGGTTGTCCATGGAACCTCGGGCTCCGGAGATTGCCATGTTAACCGCTGCATTGGTCGAGCCAGACTTGTTCAATTCGTCCTTTGCTACCTCACCAGCTTCTTGCTTTCCTTTGTCAAGCATTTGCATGATGTTCTCTTCCATTGTTTCTCGGGGAGTACGACCTGGTCGTGCCTCGTAATTCTTACCGTTGGTTCCGAATTTCTCCAGTTCAGCATTGACTTCGTCACTTGCTTTTGCGTTTGCAGCATCAATCTCTGCAATCTTTTCGTCCGTAAGGTCTTCGTCATCAATACCGGTTGTGAATCCAAGAGAAGTACAAGCGGCAATTGACAGTCGGGTAAATTCATCAAGGAAACGAGCACCCATTTCAGGGCCGTTGGTTTGAACGATAGCATCCAAGAGACGCCCATCTTCAGCACCGATGGCTCGCTTGTCTAGCGTTCCTTCCACATCACCATCTTTGACCATAACCCAGTCGTTGGAACGGCTTCGGAAGCGGAGGTGGATGTTGTCGGGGATGATCAATGAGATGATATCTTGGCCACGGAAGCAAGCCGCACCATTTTCATCGCTAACGATTTCAGGGAGTTTCCCTGTGTACCCGATGTTTCCAAGCATTTCAAGACCGTTGGCTTGTTTGATGAGTGTTCCCGGACGGGAAAGGAGGTAAGCTCCAGAGATGTGGTCGTGGATTCCACCAATGACGGCACCGCCGTAACGTGGGGTGAGGATGTGTTCTTGTACACGCATCAAAATCTTCGCCTCAGCTCGTGCTTCTTCTGATTGAATCACGTGTAAGTTCATTTCGTCACCATCAAAGTCAGCGTTGTACGGGGTACATACTGCAAGGTTGAATCGGAAGGTATGACCCTTCATGACACGAACTTCGTGAACCATCATCGACATACGGTGAAGTGAGGGTTGTCGGTTGAAGATGGCGACGTCGCCATCGATCAAGTGACGCTCAACTTGTAGTCCTGGTTTTGGGTTACCGTAGCGATCAACCGTTGCAAGTCGGTCTTCGACTTGGGTACGTTCTCCATAGAATTCATCAACAGGACTGAGGCAGTGTGGGCATGTAACCTCCAAATGTTCTGGGAAGGGTTCAGGCACTGCTTTGTCAGCTTGTGCGAGTTCATGCATCCAGCGGTGGTGTAGAACTCCTCTTTCGTCGTTTTCAGGGAGTTGTTTTCCATTCTCATCAATACCCTGCAGGTGCAGTAGCGTTGTTGTGTCATTGACTGCATAGGTGACGTCTTCGATGCTCTGGTCCATTCCACTGAGTGCGATTTGCTTTTGGATAACCATTCCTGGAAGGAAGTTTGGTGCAGGCATGACCTGGTGAAGGTCGGGACGTAATGTAGTGTCTTCATTGCATTCAGGGTTGTGGCAGCGGAATCCAGCGTTGAGGAGACGACTACGAGCGTTGATTTTTACACGTCGGTTGTCTCCACGGATGATGTAGTTCACTCCAGGGTGAACATCAGGTCCTCGTAGAATCATTTGTCGCATTTGTTCCCGGTTACGGGCCGTCACGCGAATTGGAACGGTGAGTTCCTTTGCAATCTTCGTTGGGACGCCAACTTCGTTAACGCTGAGGTACGGGTCCGGAGAGATCACGGAGCGTGCACAGAAATTGACACGCTTACCGGAAAGGTTGCTACGGAACCGTCCTTCCTTACCCTTGAGACGCTGTGTTAGCGTCTTTAGCGTACGACCGGAGCGGTGGCGAGCGGGTGGGATTCCTGATGTTTGGTTGTCAAAGTAGGTCGTAATGTGGTACTGCAGAAGTTCCCACAGATCCTCAACAATCAGCTGAGGTGCACCAGAGTCACGGTTTTCACGAAGCCGCTGGTTGATTCGTAGAACGTCAACGAGTTTGTGGGTGAGGTCGTCTTCGGAACGGTCTCCACTGTCCAATGTGATGGACGGTCGAACCGTAATCGGTGGCACAGGTAGGACCTTGAGTACGATCCACTCAGGTCGGTTTTGTTTGTCCATTCCGATAAAGATAAGGTGTTCTGGAGGGATGCTGCTCAACCATTCACGTACATCGCGTGCATTGAGTTTGCGCTCCGTATTTTCATTCTTTTCTTTGAAGGTTGTAGGCTTGTCAAGAATGATCTTACCTTGAGCAGCACCACAGTGCATGCACACCTTGCGCTTGGTACCCGAGGTAACCTTCTCAACTTCCTTAATCATCTTGGAGAATTCAGTTGAACCAACACCGTGCTTGGTCATGACGTCACGGATACGGTTTCGGTAGTAATCCTGCTCAGATTGTTCAGGGTTGGATGGGCTCGTTCCTTCTTCTGTGTGAAGAAGAATCTTGCTGCATGTGTTGCAGGTGGCTTTGAGTGCGGTCTTGATCAAGTTCACGAAACCGATGTGAATCACAGGTAGTTCAAGCTGGATGTGTCCAAAGTGACCTGGTGATTCGTCGTACTTGCAACCGTCGGTTGGGCAGATAAGTCCTGGCTCGATAACACCCATGTGAGGGTCCATGAGACCTTGCTTGTATGCGTGGCCGTCATCTTTGTAGGTGTCAGCGGTTTTAACCTCAACCGCAGACATCTTCTTGATTTCAAGTGGGTCCATCAGTCCAAATCGGATTTGTGCAATCCGCTTGGGAATCATTGTCGTTTTTCTGCTCATCTTCGGTCCTCCAGTTCTAGGCGCATGGCCACTCCTAAACTTTTCATTTCGTCTAGAAGCAACTTGAATGCATAAGAAGTCTGCACTTTGTAGACTTCAGCTCCATCTCCATGGATTGGGCTCACATATGTACCACGCTTGGGGTCGTACCACGCGATGTGTCCGGATTGGGCACAGACATACATGTCGATACCATCGGATTCATCGAGCAATCGGTCCTTGATCACCATTGACGCTCCGTGAGCAATCAAACAGTCACGCTCCATCTCACCAAATCGCAGACCACCTTGTCGAGCACGACCTTCGGTTGGTTGGCGGGTTAAGATTTGCACACGACCACGGGAACGGGCGTGAATCTTTGAAGACACCAAGTGATGCAATCGTTGATAGAAGATACATCCAATGAAGATATCTGCTGGATAGGATTCTCCGGTTTCCCCGTTGATCATGGTTTCACGTCCCGTGTGGGCAAGTCCGTTACGGACAAGTCCGTCACGTAGGCTGGACTCTTTCTCTCCACGGAATGCTGTACCGTCAACACGGCGGCCTTCCATAGCTCCGACCTTACCACCGATCATTTCCAATACGTGGGCAACGGTCATTCGGGAAGGAATTGCGTGAGGGTTGATGATGAGGTCCGGTACAACTCCATCTGGAGTGAACGGCATGTCTTCAGGTTCCATCAAGCGGCCAATAACACCTTTTTGTCCGTGTCGTGAGGCAAATTTATCTCCGACTTCAGGGATTTTGTGACTTCGCACCATGACGCGAACCAAGCGGCCCGAGTCAAGGGATTCTGTAACGTAGACATTGTCGACCCATCCCTTTTCGCCGTGGCGAACAAGCATGGACGATTCTCGACGTTCCTGAGCCATCAAAAATGCGCCACCTGAGGTTTCTTCTAGGAATCGTGGGGGACTGGTCTTTCCAACCAACACATTTCCACCCTCAAGTTCGGTTTCTGGAACCGGTAAACCATCGTTTTCCAAGTGCATGTAGGCTTCGGGGGTTTTGAGTCCCTTGATTTCCTGCTTTGAAGAACCGGGTTTTTCAATTTCTTCAACCTGTCCACCAGGGAATCTTCGGCGTTCTGCGTTGTAGGTGCGATTGAAGGTTGAGCGGCCTAGGGCTCGGTCGATTGATCCTTTGTTCATGATGACAGCGTCTTGCATGTTGTACCCGTGCAAGGACATGATTGCAACGATGAAATTCTGGCCACCAGGGCGGTCATCAAAGTTGGTTGTTTCCATGGCTCGGGTTCTGGTGATTGAACGCTGTGGGTAATGCAGAATGTGTGCACGAGTATCGGGGCGCATGCGGTAGTTGGCGCTCGGCAATCCGAGAGATTGCTTGACCATTGCAGTACCACCGGTAACACGAGGAGTTGAGTTGTGTTCTGGGTACGGAATGAGTGATGCGCAAACACCGAGGACCAGTTGTGGGTCAATCTCACAGTGAGTATGCTCTTCGGAGTAGAGTAGTGGTATTTCGAAATCGGTGGTGTTCCAGTCTCCGTTAGGCATTCGAACTTGAGCGCGGAGGTGAGCTGTTTTTGCCCCGGGTTCGCCGAGATTGAGCCATTCGATATCTTCGTTCTTGACAGTACGGCCAGCAAGTCCTGCCGAGTCGCCTTCTGGGACGGTCTCTGGGAGGACGAATGGGCGAGGTGCGATGTAGAGGTCTTCTTCTTCTTCAGCATCGATCCATTCAACAATTCCTTCAATAACCAAGGAACGGAAGTTCATTTCTCCACTCGTCAACTTGGACAAGTGGTCCAAAGTCAAACGTGGTGCTCCGTCATAGAGAATGAGGACGGGTCGGAGAATTCTTCCCTTGTCGGTATTGATGAAAATGTCCTTGTTCGCCTTGTCGTGGCGAATGGAAACTTCAGAAGGAATCACACCACGGCGTCGTGCAGACTTGAAGTGCATGACGAGTTTTTGTCCTTTCTTGTGAATTCCGTAAATATCACCGTTAACGTGAATACGGTCTCCATCGGTCCAGTCGTCGGGCTGATAGACTTCCAATTCATCAAGACGTTCTCGGATTTCGACCTCGTCAATGTTCTCAGAAATATCGATCATCTGGGCAGCGTTCTTAACAAGGCCACAGTTCTGACCTTCAGGAGTTTCGTTAGGGCACAATCGACCCCATTGTGTTGGGTGGAGGTCACGTGCTTCAAAGTGAGGTTGACTTCGTACAAGCGGCGAGGTGACACGGCGCATGTGAGAGAGTGCAGCAAGGTAGGTTGTTCGGTCGAGGAGTTGGCTCACACCCGATCGTCCACCGACCCAGTTTCCTGTCGCCAATGCGTGCATGATTTTTGAGGTCAATACGTCAGGGCGCAAGCAGGATGTGATTTTGAGTTCACGCTTGCGGTTGTGGTGGCGCTCAAGTTGGTACTTGAGGTCACGGGAGAGTTGTCCAGCTGACACACGGAAGAGATCTTCGATAAGGTCTCCGGCCAAGCGGACACGCTTGTTTGCGTAGTGGTCCTTGTCGTTAGGGTCTCGTCCTTCAATGGCCATTTCCAAGACTTGACGGACAATTCGGCCCAGGTAAATGGCTTTCTTGTCGCGGTCTTCTTGGTTGTCGCCAAGGTGAGGGAGGAGTTCACGGTCAAGCAGTTGGTTTACACGTGCTTCACGGTATTCTTTTTGCTGACCTGCTGCGAATTTCTTTTGGAGCCATTCGTGGCTTTCTTCTTTGGTTTCAACGCCGTATTCTTCGTTGTCTTTGACTTCGTTGATGTTTGCAACAATAAATTTGAATGAATCTGTGTTTCCAGCAATTGCTTGGAAGATGGACTGGTCGTTTTCAACGCCGAGGGCTCGCATGAGCAGGACGACAGGAATTGCAGTTGTTCCTGCAGTGCTGATCTTGACCATGAGCATTCCATCACGACGCTTTTCAACGGTCAGCGGCTTGCGCATACCGTCTTTCTGCGAGAAAATCTTTGCAACTTCTGTTTGTTTTGCGTATCGCTTGTTGATTTCAACGGTAACACGGTTGGGGGCGAGGTCTTCCATTGAGATGAGAACCCGTTCGGTTCCGTTGATGATGAAGTAGCCACCTGGGTCAAGAGGGTCTTCTCCCTTCTTGCGCAACAGGTCGTGCCATGTTCCTTTGTCTTCATCGGAGGTGGTAGGAGTGAGTACGCGGTCCCCTGCGATGTGTTTGGGGTGAAGGTTGCATCGTTCTGAACGGACCATAATCGGCATTGAACCGACCTGTACTCCCTTTTCAGTAGGGGAGGGGACTCCATTTCGCTTGATGGTGAAGTCCATGGAAACTGGAGACATGTAGGTTAGCTTTCGCAATCGGCATTGCATTGGAGTTGAATCGTTAAGTGCACCGTTTGCCTCCTTAACCATAGGCTTGCCAAGTTTGACATTCTTGATACGAATAACAATGTCTTGGTCGGCGACGTCCAGTTTAATGTAGCCACCTTCGTCGTCATCGAAATCTTCGTCGGTTCCGACACGGATGTTACGAATGATTTTCTCCATACGTGATAGCGAGTTTTCGGTTGCTGGTATGCAGTCGTCGTAAGATGCGAGTTGGTGGTTAACCAAGCTTCTTTCTCTAAAAAATGATTGAATTATTTCTTGCATGGTATCCTCTCCTCAGTTCCCCTCCACAATCAGCCGGTAGGCGATTGTGCGTCCAGCCGATGGGGATTGGCGAACGACTTTCAAAACACGGTCAGCAATCCAGCCGGCGGGAAGTGGCTTGTGGTCGGGGTTGGCCGCAAGCGTTGCCATGTCATCTGCTTCTGCTAGTTCTTTTATGACCTGGACAACCGGGTCAGTGATGAGGATTTTTGGTAGCAATTCCTTGGCTAAGCGGTCTTCGCCAGTTTCAACATCTGGCTGAACCATGTCCCACGGGGCGAGTTCTTTGAGTTCTATGGAGAGTTGGTCTTCATCGGAAATGTTAGCTTCTCCAACGAGTTCTTGGTGCGGGACCAGGACGTGGTTAAGAGCATTGAACCGTGAGGTTATTTCTGGCCGGTCAAAGTCATCAATGGCTTTGGAGCGGATGGTGATTTTCTTGCTCTTCTTAGCAGCACGGCGACGGGATCCCTGCTCTGCAATGATATTCATTGTGTTGACGAATTCTTCTGCATCTTTTGAAATTCCAAGAACGGAGGCCACTTCATCGTGGCCGAGGTTCTTGATGTCAGTCATGTTTCGGTCAGTGGCAAGTTTGTGAGCATAGTCCTCAGAAACTCCCAGTTCCATTAAGCGTTTTTTAGTTGCACTTTTTACTACCATTTTTACACCCGCGAACACCCATGAAACCTAGGCCGGTAGATTCAGCAGGCGGGCCTGACGGGGTTCGAACCCGCGACCATCGGATTAAAAGTCCGACGCTCTACCTGACTGAGCTACAGGCCCAAAGTAGCAACTTGGGCTTTTCGTCCGACCTTCAAGGTGTTATTATACATTTCGGGATGTGGTTGACCCCACAAGCGGCTCCCATGCAATGTTCCTACGAAGGTCCTCAGCGATAAAAACTGCGTTTTCACGGCGTATGGGATGGCTTCGTTTGAAATGGAGGCATAGAATCATCAAGTGACGGCCCCTCCAGTGTCTTGTGAAAACCGGCCCAAACTTCACCGCCGAGGCTGCAAATGCCGAAATTGAGCGGCTCGCTCGCACCTCCAAAAAGACGGTCTGGACCTCTCCCACACAACAGTCCTTTGAGTTCGATTTGCCTCCAACAGTTTACCCCCCTAGAGAAGACACTTCGCTTCTTGCGAGTTCACTCCATCGGCTCGGGTTACCAAACGGTTCATCCTGCTTAGAAATCGGTTGTGGGAGTGGTGCCGTTTCCATTCATGCCGCAACACTCGGATGGAGGGTTGTTGCATGCGATATCAATCCTTTTGCAGTTGCATGTACCCAACATCACGCCTCACTCTACGGCCAATCCATCACCGTTTTGGAGGGTGGTCCAGGTCCAAAAT
>CAXAHZ010000023.1:0-11843 GCA_963968875.1 uncultured euryarchaeote | reverse complement strand
CGTCAGTTCCGAGCGTTTATCATCGATGAATATCAAGATACGAATCCATCTCATTATCGTCTTCTCGCTCGTCTTTGGGGGCGCAGGGCGCGACACAGTGACGATCCGCCACGTCCGCTTGGCTCGTGGGACCCAACCGTTTGCATCGTTGGGGACATGAAGCAAAGTATCTACAGATTCCGTCAAGCGGAAGTCTCCGTCATGCGGCGTGCTGTTGCAATGATTCGGCATTGTAATGCCGTCGAGGAAAATGAATCAAGCCTTAACCATCTCCGTGAGGACGGAAAGGGGAGGGACCCTAGGCCTGTTGGGGCAGGTGGGGAGACGGGCTCTTACAGCAACGATCACGATGTGAAAGAGTCAGCCCCTCACACCTACGTGCCCTACGATTGGGAAGACGGTCAAACGACCTCAAGCATCACCGGTGAACGCCTCGAACGACGGCAACAAGGGCACATAGACTTGACGTCAAACCACCGTACACGCCCCAACTTGATGGAGACGATGAACGAAATTTTTGACGAAGTATTTTCACCACGACACCATGCTTTACCTGGGGATTGGCATGCTGAACCACAGCGACTTCATCCAGCTCGGGCCACAGAAGAGCCCGGAGTGCTGGAATGGCTTTTACCCATCCAGGGCGACTTACAAGCGGCCTCTTTTGACCTTGATACTCCACTTAATACATTTGAAAATCCAAATGCTACGAGCGTTCAACTTGAGCATGAGTTGCTCTCAAACCGCCTCCATTCCTTGCTCAATTCCGAGACCTCCCGGGTCTGGAACTCTGTTGATAGATCATGGTACGATGTTGAGGAAACGGGTGCAGAAATCCGTCCTGAAGACGTTATGATTCTCATCAATTCACGGCGACATCTTCCCGACCTTCTCGAACGCCTCAGAGCTCGCAACATCCCAGTCATGGCAGACCGACAGGGATTGCTGCTCATGCAACCGGTTGTCCAACCGTTGATGTCTGTATTGGAGATCATCACCCATCCATATTCAAGAAAAGCAGGGATTGAACTTGCTCGCTCGGCCGTGATAGGGATGAGTGAAACTCAAGTTCATAATGCGTTCAGTCAGGTGGAAGATGAGCAAACGACATGGGAGGTTCTCCTTGAACACGCACCCAATGAAGTGATTGCTTCACTCCTCGCCCACCTGCAACAACTCGCTTCTTGGGGAGCAATTTACGATGTCATCGACGCTGTGCTTGATCATTCTGACTTGCTGGTTGCCTTTTGCAGCGACTCAGAGCGACAACATGCTGAGGCCTGGCTCGGTATGATCCACAGCATCGGTAAAGACACTGGCCATTCAATCGCAGCCATCTACCGCCGTCTTCAGGACTTGGTCGGGCTTGAAAAGAAAGGTCCTCAGGCAATCAGCAAACCAACCAAAGACGCAGTTCAAATCATGACCATCCATGGCGCAAAGGGCCTCCAAGCTCCTGTTGTCATCGTATCGGGCATATTTACAGCCGGCATGGCAGACGTGACGACCTCGATCAAAGACAATGTGTTGGTTACGCCCCAAGTGGTCTCTGGGAGAATACAACCATGGCTTGCACATGACCGTCCTGCTGATGGTTTGTGGGCATTTGCGAGTCAAATGAATACCGCTCAAGACAAGGCTGAACTGCGCCGGAAATTCTATGTCGCCCTCACTCGCGTTAAAGACCGATTAATTATTACGGGTTCACCGACCAAGAAAGCTATCTTTGACAATGAATCAGGGGCGCTTTCCATTACATTGCAACCGGACCCGAGAACGATGGGAAGGATGTGGGTAGAAGGGCTACGCCGGGCAGCTTGGGCAGCTCGTAGTGAAGATTCACCGTGGCTGCTCCCGGGCGATATTGATGCCGAGAACCTGGCCATGTTCAAGTCGTCTAAAGCCAGTGTCAGCATCAATCCAAGCGAACTCCTGTCCAGTAGCCCGCTTGGAGAACACGGAGTGGCTGGAATTCGCCTCTATCATCATCCCTATTGTTTCTCGGAAGAGAACCCACCATCTCCGCAACAGCGCCTCAGAATGCTGGAGTCGCACCTCGCTTCTGCTGAGGTTGTTGAGGATGCAGTTTACGGTCAAAATCCCCCTCTAACCGAATCGATAAAGGGCGCAGCCCACCATTTGGATGCAACGCACACCTGTCCTAGGCGGTATTGGCTTGAACACATCAAAGGGTGGGCTTCCGAGCCATTTTCCCTCCCTTCTAAAGAGAAGGACTTCATCAAGAAACAATGGCCACTGCCGACTGAATTTGGATTGATGATGCATAGAATTGTTGAGATTGGGCTTCGTAACCCGTTGAACTTTGGAAGCGGGACGCCGGTCTTGAATCGGGACTGGCATCATGTAAATGATGGGGAACTTGCTTCTGAAACCACAGTTAGTAGGGTTATGGCTGAATTCGGTTACGGGGAAACACAATCAAAGGGCAGTATCGAATTTAACTGGAGGGAACGTATGCTTCATCTCAGTTCCCTCATGGATAAGGGCCTCCTTGGAAGATGGGTTGCAGGCGAGCATCACCATGGTTTTGATGTTGAAGCAGTACGTACTGAGCTCCCCTTCATTCATTCCCACCCCGTACATTTAGATTCATTCACTCGATCACGCTTCACCCCTAGAGGGCCCGCAGAAACCGTCCAAATCGAGCGTGTTGATATGAATTTCAACGGGCGAGCAGACCTGGTTTTGGCTCTTGTGGACACTGAACAACGCGGATACCTTCAGGTTGTTGATTTGAAAACAAAGGGATGCATGGCGCCGTTCAACCAGCATAATCCTTCGAGCGGACATGCCTTACAATCGGTTGGCCCTGATATTACAGATCCTTTTCCGCAATCTGAAGATGAAGCCTTGATTCTCCATGAGCATCGTCTTCAACTGACCCTCTATTCGGTAGCCTTAGAGGCAGTTGAACTTCTTAAGCCAAAGGAAGACCGACGAGAAATTCTCCCTCCCGCCTTGTTGCTTGGAGCGAACGGCCGCATTGTTCAAATGTCGAGTGAAGAATTTGAACAAGCAAAGAGAGATCTCGACAACCATCTTCATTGGCGAACAATGATGCATCTTACAGAGGGGCAAGATGAACCCGAACGTTTGGATTCTGGGGCCTCTGCCTGTGAGGGTTGCTCCTACTACAAAGGAGATATTCGGAGATGTGGCCCAATGGGAGAATCCTTGGGATTCATTACGGCTGACGAGGCTTGATAGCAGACAGTACAAGCGTGCCGCTCCATCCCTCTTTCGCTCCAGTTTGTATGGCACTAACCTGTTCAAATCCAGCGTCTTCAAGGCCCTTAACCCATGCGTCAATTGAGAGCGTTGTCATGTGAACGTTGAGGGATTGCGGCCAATCATGACTGTCTGGATTCTCTTCGTAATGGTCCATGCCGATGACCATTTTGCCCCCTGATTTCATCCAATCGTCGTGTACATTGCGCAAGAACTCTAAGGGTTGCTTCAGGTAATACAAACATTCCATACTATGAATGAGATCCACGGGGTGCTCAGGCTTCCATTCAGGCAATTGCCCGAGGAAATAAGCCCCGTTTTGGTCAATTTCTTTCGCCTTTTCAACCATCGCAACAGCGCCATCAACCCCGGACGCTCTATCGCAAAACGGGTGTTGAGCAAGTTTCCGTACGACCCACCCGTTGCCACAACCGATGTCAATTGCTGAAAACGGTTTGACAGCGTCTTCCAAAAGGAGGTTTAGCATGACACCCACGCTTGGTGCATGCCCGCGCTCCATACCCGCATCTTTGCCATTTTCTGCCCATTCGTGGAACACCTCTATTGCTTCTCGTTGGACCATGACATTGTCTAGTGGAGGCTGTTTTTCAATGTACGCATAACGAAAAGAACATTCAATGCCTTGCATTCGGACGTTCATGCTCGATACAGTGACGACCCTTGACGAAGTCCTTTACCCCCCTTGCGAACCTTACCAAAAGGGGGCTCTTTCTGTAAGCGACCTGCATACGGTCGCCTGGGAGGCAAGCGGCAATGAAAACGGAATCCCAGTTGTCGTGATTCATGGCGGCCCGGGTGGGGGAGGCCAACCTTCGTACCGACAGTATTTCGACCCGGAAGCATACAACATCATCCAGTTTGACCAGCGAGGATGTGGCCAGTCAACTCCTCATGCTGAATTGAAAGACAACACGACCCAAGCACTGGTCGGGGATATTGAGACCCTTAGGACACATTTAGGAATTGAATCGTGGCATGTTTTCGGAGGCTCATGGGGTTCGACCTTATCTCTTATCTACGCACAAGAACACCCGTCCAGAGTTCTAAGTTTGATTCTTCGCGGTATTTTCATGTGCAGAAAAAGTGAACTTCGTTGGTTCTACCAAGACGGTGCGAGTCATATTTTCCCCGATGCCTTCGCTCCGTATAGAGAACACATTCCTTCCGCAGAACAAGATGACCTCATCAAAGCATATTATCACCGTCTGACGAGTCAAGATGTGAAGGTTCGCAGAGCTGCAGCGAAGGAATGGACGCGTTGGGAGATGGCAACCAGCCGGCTTTTCCCCGACCCAGACTATCTTGAAAAAGCAGAGGACCTGGATTTCGCAGTTGCCTTTGCACGAATAGAGTGCCATTATTTCATCAACGGTATTTTCTTGGAGGAATCACATATCCTGAATCATGTCGATTTAATCAGATCCATTCCAACCGTGATCGTTCAAGGCCGCTATGACGTTGTTTGCCCTGTGCGCAGTGCTTGGGAATTGCATCAAGCATTGCCCAACAGCAAACTTACAATCGTGCCAGACGCAGGCCACTCAATGGGTGAGGTAAGCATTGCTCGTGAACTCGTTGCAGCAACCGACGCCCTGCGTTGAAGCAAACCCATCTAAGCCCGTATTTTTGGACCCGTACAAGCGTCGGCTTGATAGGGAGGAGTGGACTCGGAGAGAATGGAGGCTTACCTCCGGGTGAAAAGATGACTGAAGGAACCGTCACGCCAGAAGTAGAAATTCAGCAGTTGCAAGATGCACTTGCAACCGAAACAGACCGTCTCCAGAAGTTGTTTGCGGCATATGAAACTCAAGAGAAAGATTTGGTTGATGCAAAAGCAGAAATCGAAGTTCTCGAAAAGGAAATCATTGACCGTGAAATCGACAAGGAATCATTGGAATCAATCATCTCCCAGAAAGAAGTTCGTGTGCGTGAACTTGAGATGAAAGCGACAAAGGCATCCAAGCGAGTGGAACATTTAGAGCCTGAACTTGACAAGATGGAAGAAAAATACTCACGTGAAAAAGACCGCTTGGGCAAGGTATTCGGTATTGCTGAGGAACTCGACAATGATTTGAGGCTCGCAGTTACGGAGATGAAATCCCGAGACGATTGGTACGTCGCTCACATGCAAATTTTTGAGGACCTCAACAAAGCAATCAAGGAACGTTATGAGATGATTGAGCGTGCTGTTGAAACAGAACGCAAGTCCCAGCACATGTCACGCGCATTTACTGATCGCATGGATGAAATGGTTCAAGCACGTTCGGAAGAGATGGTTGCTGAAGAAGCAGAAGTAGAAGCAGCAACTGAAGCAACTGCATCAGTGGAAATTGTTGAAGCCGTTCCAGAGCCAGCCGAAGAGTCCACCGAAGAAGACTCAGAAGAGGTCATTGAGGAGGCAGAAGAAGAATCTACTGACGAAGCTCCTTCCTCTTCTTGGGCCGATGGCGAAGACCCCTGGTCCGGACAGTAGGTGTTGAATTATGGCTGGTTTGGCCCACGGAGGCCACGCCCCGGTATTCATGATGACTGCGATGGGCGTTAGCGCCCTCTTTGTCGGTGCGATGATAGACCCAGTTGTTGGATTGGTCCCTCTTTTCGGCATCTTATGTTTGATGACGGCAGCCTTTTTCGTCAATTTTTGGAGAGATCCCGACCGACCCATCCCTCGTGAACAGGGAGTTCTCGTCTCCCCAGCAGACGGCCACATAATGTTCGTGCGTAGAGAACGCGCAACAGGTCGCCGCCCGTCAAAATTAGAGATGGGGCAAGAACAGGTTGATTCCGACCCTCTCACCGGTGATTGGTTTCCAGAACCTCTTGCTAAACCACTGTCGTTCGCAACCGAGCAACGCTATGTTCCAGTTGACAAGGGAGATGAACGTCCGGTTGACGTCCTCAGAATTGCCATTTTCATGTCACCTCTAGATGTCCATGTTAATCGGGCGCCTGAAGAAGGGGTTTTGGAACATCTCGAACACCGTGCTGGAAAAGGAAAGAAGCGAGGACCTTTCGCTCCTGCGTACAAAAAAGAGAGTCAATACAATGAACGGGTTCGTTCCGTATATCGTTTGGGCGACGGTACATTGATTGAATTAACGCAGATTTCTGGAGCACTTGCCCGCACCATAGTTCCATGGATTGGGAAAGGAACTGAAGTTCGTAGAGGCCAACGTATCGGAATGATACGTCTTGGCTCAAGAGTTGATGTTCGGGTTCCTGCACATCACTATACTTGCGACTTGATTTCCGCTGAGTCAAATGATCCATCCTTTCCTAAAGGCACATTTGTTCAGGCCGGTTCAACCGTAATATTTCGCAGCAGAGGAGATGAAGAAGAATGAGCCGATTAAAGAGAAACATGCCAGCCATAATGATTTTTCTTATTTGCAGTATGCCAATTATCTATTACCAGCTCGGTAGTTTAGTCTACACTCAGGCAGCAGCAAGCAATCTGGAGTGTTCAGACCACGCACCGTACAACACCCCTGACAATTTCACACCGCATTTATGGGATGAAGGATTGGATGAAGGCGTTATGGAAAAGAATGAGACCGTCGCCTCGGACATGGAGTCGTATTGGTTCAACAGTTGGGACAATGCTACGATAGATGTTCCCGATGAACCCATAACACTCGCTGCATGGGTGATGGAAATTAACGACTCTCGACCTTGGGTCATTGTTGTCCATGGCATCCGTTCATGCAAAGCAAATCACGAAGTTCTGATACCAGCAGCGATGTTGTATCAAGCTGATTTCAACGTGATTCTTTTTGACCTTAGGGACCATGGAAACAGTACCGTTGAGGACGGACTTGTTTCGGCAGGACAGCGCGAGTACCGAGATGTTCTTGCAGTTTGGTCATGGTTGCAAGATGAAAAAGAGGTACCTGCCACATCGATAGGCATCATGGGGATTTCTTTGGGTGCAGGGACGACCGCGATTGCTTTTGATCAAGAACCAGAAATTGAGGCAGTCTTCTTGGATTCACCGTTTTCATCAATGGACCGTATCATCTCCGAAGAATTGGAGTTTGCGGGCTTTCCGACCTTCCTGAAAGACGCTGCAGTATTCGCTGGTAAAATTCAAAGCGGCGACAATCTCGTTAAATTTGAACCCCTTTCTGGAGCGGAAAACATAGGAAACCGTTCAATGTTTATCACTCAGTCCAACGATGATTACCGAATTAAAATCCACCATGGAAACTCAATGTGTGATGCAGCCAAGGAGAACGTGAAAGAGGGCGGTTTCGTTGAGTGTTGGTTTGACAATTCTTCTGTATCCCATCAAGACGGCGAAGAACCCGGTGTTCTCTCCCACGTGACATTGATGCTGACCCAAACCGAGACATACCGGAGCCATTTAGTTTCGTTCTTTGAAAATAATTTGGCTGAGCCGGCTGCGGTGGTTTGAAACCTCAAGCGTCAACCGCATAGCAGGTGAGCACATGTCTGGGCAGTCCAATTTACATCTCCTTGGACAGGGTAAAAAAGGCCTGAGAATCCATGATTTGGTCAAAGCTCCCGCCAATACTCCATGGGCAAAGGCACGACAACAATCGTGGGATGCAAGCGAACCAGCGACGGTTTACACCACTCCGGAGGCTTTGCCAGATGGAACTCCATGTACTGCTGCAACGGTTATTTTACGGACAAAAGGTTGCCATTGGTGGTGGTCGTCTGGATGCACGTTTTGCGGTTACTTTAACGACACTAGGGACGATGTTACCAACGAAGACCTTCATGCGCAATGGGCTTATGCTAAGGAGAAACTTGACAACTTCGAGGAGCACGCCATGGTGAAAGTCTACACTTCTGGCTCCTTACTTGAAGACAGGGAAATACCAGTGGAGTTCCAAGAAACCGTTTTGCGAGATTGTGCAGAATTGGGCAAAGAGTTGATCGTTGAGAGTCGCTGTGAACAATTGACGGTCCCCAAACTCGAATGGGCCACTTCAATCAATCCATCGTTTACAGTAGCCATAGGTCTTGAAGCCTACGATGACGAGGTACTCCGATTTCATGTGAACAAAGGATTTTCCACCTCATCATGGGATCGAGCCGTAACCAATCTTGAGGCTTTCAATCTAAGAGTAAAGACGTATTTAATGTTCAAACCTCCGTTCATGAGTGAAGCAGACGCTCTTGACCACAGCGTGAAGTGGATTGAGGCAGTTGCGCATCGCTCAGATGAGATTTCAGTGAACCCGATGAACATTCAGCGCGGTACAGTGATCGACCGTCTACATCGCCATAATGAATACCGTCCGCCCTGGCTTTGGTCGCTGGTTGCCATGATCAAAAAAGCGCACCCATTTATCCATCCAAAAGGCGGAATGAATGGAGATAAAGACCAGGTTTCTCGCCTCATTGTTCACCCTACGGCTGGAGGAAAAATTAGAGGATCTCACAATTGTGGGTCATGCGATGGAGAGGTTGTCGCAGCCATTGAGCGCTATGCGGTCTCAGGAAGTCTTCTTGAGTTTGAAGGCCTTGATTGTAAATGTAAAGAAAAATGGCAGACTGAACTGATGCTAGAGCGTCAACTCCCACTTCCTCTGGGATTATCCAAGCCGCGTAGAGCGCCCACACTTGAGACGCTAAGGTCACCTTGAACCATTTGGCTTGAGGTACCTTATTTTCGTCACCTCGGTTGGTGAACGTTTATCACCGCCCGGCAAGTCGGAGGAATGACCCCTATGGGGGTCAATTTGAGGTGAGGCCCGTGTCAAATTCCACAACTCTTCCAGATACAACCGTCGGAACAGGAGAACCAACATCAAGTCGTGTGATTCTCACATTGCTCTTCGTTGGCCTTTTGGGCCTTTATTCTCTGTTTGCAAATGTCTTTGGGTGGGACAACCTTCCACTGCTTGGAGAACTTGTGCCGCTGGTCGAAAATCTTGGCGGTAGCGGGATTTGGTACTACCTTATCGGATTCTTAGTAGGTGTCGGTGCAATTGTTGCGACACTCGTGGGTGAGGTACTCGCTGAATGATGGAGGTGTGATGTATGGATACAATTTTTATTACCGGAATTATTCTTATCGGAACACTCTTTTTCCTCTCCCAGTCCCTCGCAAGAGGTATTGGAAATGGAGGTGGAGCCCTCCACCAAATTGGACTTTTTATCCTTAAGAAGAACCCACCAGGCCTTGTCGATATTTTTGATGACAAAGACGGCAGTGGTTCCCGAACCTGGATGAATTTCGGAATGCTTTGGTTTGTTTTTGCCTCCGTTCTTGGTTTCCTCAGTGCTTGGCACAATTACGACCCAACGGCTCTCGATTCTCTTGCGAGCATTGGTTGGTCCTATGATGATGGCTCTTCCCTCCGTGAAGCAACCATGAATGTACTCGGACTCGCTCTTCTCTACGGATTGGTGGGCGGAGGACTTGTGGCTGCTTCCCGCAACGGTAACGGACGACTTGCCAGTGAAGGTAACGCCTCCATGGTAGCATTGTTGTTGACCGTTGTTTTGATCCTGCGCGTTCTTCTTCCCTTCGTCTTGGGCTTCATTGATGTCGATACTGAATCAACCGTGATCTCTACGATCTTGTTGAGTTTGGAAACTCTGGCTATCGGACTCCTTCTCGTCCCTGTGCTCATCAACGTCTTGCTCACAGTATCCACTCGGGGAGAACAAGACCTTTCAACGAGTTCGTGGTTCCTCATCATGGCTCTCGTAGCTAAAATCATCTCAATGGTATACATCTTCTTGGGCGAGCTCGCATCAGATACACAAACAGTATGGCTTGGAGAGCGTGTTTCAAACGGATGGGTTCCGCTCGCTTTGATGTTCTCAGTTGGCTACTATACGGTGCCGATGGTTGCGAAGCAACCGATTTGGTCAGGGTCCATGCGGTCTGCAAGCATGCTGCTGCTGTTCGTAACCCTCCCCCCATTCTTCATGACCTCCGCTGAAGGCTCTAACTTACTGGTCAATCTCGGAGCCATTCTCCTCACGGTGGGAATGCTTCCAATCTTTGCCGCTTCCGTTAACATCCTCATGACCGCCAATGCCGGTCTTGATTCGGTTGTCAAAAACCCAGGATCTACTGCAGGTTTATTCGCTTTCATCATGCTTCCATTCTTTGCGATTGGAGGCTATTTCACATCGATGGACATATTTGTAGGAACTGGAGAATTGGGCGCTATGGCTCACAGCGTGAACATGGGAATGTTGTTTACCATAGGCGGCTTGCTTATCCTCTCCGCCGTATTCACCAACTATCCTATGGCCATCAGTAAACCCCTCGCATCTCCATCTACTGCTAACCTCGCTGTTTGGTTGGTCCTTGTGGGAGGTGTCACCTCGACCGTGACCTTCTTGGTTGGAGATTTCACAACCAATGCGATTGCAACATCGGGAATTGAAGACGCGGTTGCCCCATCGGGAGGGTTCTTCCTAACCGGGGCAGCAATGTTCTATCTTCTCGGAATAGGAGCGATCCTCTCGACACTTGTTACGATTCGTACAGGTATCGCTCCATCCAGCCGTTCGGTTGATGCTGAAACGGTTTCAGATGTGAGTACCTACACGCTTGTTACAGGCTCCTCCACCACCATTCGCACCCTCATTGGACGAGGCGTCGGCGTTGACACAGAATTGGTCGTTAGCCAGACAGAAGATTATGAAGGAGGCACAACCATCATCGCCGTTGAATCTTCACTGCACAACGATGAGATTACAGAATTCCCCCCTCAGCCACCAACTGAAGCAATGATTCAACTGGTTCAGTACCTCACCGACAACGGGCAATCCGTCTTCGACCTCTTCCGCTCCATGGATTTGGACGCCTCTGGGAAGGTAGACAGCGAAGAATTCCTAGCAGCGCTCAGCTCCACAGATATTGACGCTCTTACATCGGTAGAAGCAAGTGAATTGATGGAAAGTATGGACCTTGACGGTGACGGTGAGTTGAATCTACCGGAACTTGATATTGCCATCGCTCAAATCAAGCGAGACTATGACATCGTCCCCTCGGCCAACTCCGAGGAAGAATGAGGGCCGTTTTCGGGCGTGACGACCTTGCGCATCGGGCTCGTTGGCAAACCCAATGTTGGAAAGTCCACGTTCTTCAGTGCTGCAACCCTCGCACAAGTGGATATTGCAAACTATCCGTTTTGTACCATTGACCCTAACGTTGGAGTTGCTTTTGTAGAAGCACGCCTTGCTTGTCCATGTAAGGAATTACGGGCGAAATTAGAGGGCGAGGGTCGCCTTGAGGCAGCATCATCCGACGACCCGCGAAAAGGAAGTCTTTGCCAGCCACGCACCGGATCATGTGTGGGGCACCGTCGTTTCGTACCGGTGGCTATGGTTGACGTAGCAGGCCTTGTGCCAGGTGCGAGTGAAGGGCGCGGGAGAGGAAACGCCTTTCTTTCCGATCTTGCCAATTCAGACGTTCTAATCCAAGTTGTTGATGCTGCAGGAACAACCGATTTGGAAGGCCAATTCCTAGGAGTGGCCGCCTCAAAAGAAGATGCAATCGCCTCAATAAACGATGAAATCACATTCTTGGAAGACGAGCTGGATGCTTGGATTGCTGGTATTCTTGAAGATGGATGGAC
>CAXAHZ010000022.1:0-11952 GCA_963968875.1 uncultured euryarchaeote | reverse complement strand
GCCTTGGAAATCAACAACCCCTTGGGTGGACTTGTGATGGGTGCTCCGTTTACGGTCCCAATCGTTGGAACCGGATATGCGGAACAGGCCTTTTCATCGGAACTAAACGTTTCAACCATAGGTGCCCTACCCGACGGCGATCATATTGTTAGTGCCAGAATCAATCCTTTCAACGAAGTTGGCTTTGAGCAAGAATCAACCAATAACGATGTGTCATCCGGCATGCTCACAATTTCACCCATTCCTGACGTGAATGTAGACCCTCCTCTGTGTACATCTTGTACCGTTCAATCGGGAGATGATGTCGAATGGCGAATTACGGTCACAAATACCGGCGACATTGGGGTAAGTGGCTACATCGCATTTACTTTTGATGGCATAGACGGACAATCCCCGCCCATCAATCTTGCAAAAGGAGAGGTGTTCCCTTGGACAACAAGCCTCCCCACCAATCTAGGTGAGCATGACGCTTATCTCACCGGAAATTGGGTCGCTGCGCCTAACAGTTGGGATGCAAACTCAGCGAATTCCAAGTTCACAGCCTTTGCGAAAGTTGATTCAAAATTAAAGTTGGATTGGGAGTACTCATCTCTGCAACTTGTTGATGCTAACAATGAACCAGCCTCCAGCCCTCTCCTCGATGGTTCATCATACACGCTTTCAATCAACATGACAAGCCAAGAGACGGGAAGTGCCAACTTTACCTGTGAAGACGGTACGAGAACCGTTCTTTCTACATTATCGGTGAATGTAGAGGAGCGCAACGAGCGTGTTTCATTATCATGCACATTTACTGCAAATGCTGCCATGACAACCCTCCGGCTCATTCCAAGTGAAAGCAGTATTGCAGATCTCTTTACTCGTTCCTTCACAACAGTGGTGGTTAACGATGGGGACGATGACACTTCATCTTCTGATTCTGGGACCATGACGCTCTTTGGAATCGGAGCCCTGATTCTCATCGGTGTTTTGGTGGCAGCGGTTCTCCTTACACGTGAGCGAGAAGAAGAAGTTGAGCGAGACATCTTTGATTATTGTCCTGCTTGTGACGGTGAACTCGAGGGAGTTGAAGACATATGCCCACATTGTTCGTTCAATCTTAAAAAGGCCAGAAGCCAATTCCATGATTGCAGTGAATGCGGTGAATCAATTCCTGATTTATTGGAAAATTGTGCATATTGTGGGGCAGAACAGGACGTATCCTCCTACTTTGAACGCCGTGAACGCAAGGAGCGGAAAGCGGTTGTCAAAGAGATCATCGCCCTCCCTGAGGAGGACGAAGACAGAATCGTTACAGGAACACGGGACTTCGCTGAAACCGTCAAAGAATTTGGCTTTGACGAGGAGCATCTTGAGGAAGAATGGGACGCCAATATTGAGGCGGCGGAAGCGGAAGTTGAAGCAGCATATGATCGCCGTCATGCGGATGACATTGCCCTTGAAGACATGACTGAAGAAGAGATTGAATCCTACAAATCACAGGTTGTTACTACCCTCAAATCTTCGCGGGATGAGTCCCCCGAACATGATATTGAGGCCATCCTAGCCTCGAAGGGTGAACTTCGGTCCCTTGAAGCAGATGACGGTAAGCTGAGCGCATCCGATGCTGGAATCAGAGAACGATTGTTTGAAATCACAGGTGAAGATGGTGTCCTTCCAGGCGAAAAGGTCACAGTCGGTATGACTCTTACCGACTCTGCACTTGCTGGAAACGAAGTTGCCGAAGCGACTGCAAACTTCACCTTTGAAGATGACGACCTCCCTCTGTCCGCATCAACCAAGACTGCTGACGAACAACGAGAAGAGGCCAAATCTCGTAAACCAGTTCGTCGTAGAAGCCCTCGCCAAAGAAAGAAGGACGAAGTCGTTAAGGAAACGGTCAAAGAAACCGAAGAATGTGGTGCGTGTGGAGCGGATTTACCGATCGGAGCAAACGAGTGCGGCACATGCGGTGCACGGTTTAGTTGAGTGCCTGTCAGCGTTCATAGGGGTCGTCATCGCCGTAGCTCGGCCTTGTGCTCGCTTCATTCAGACAGAGGGTGCTGGAGCCTTATCCTCTTGAAATCAACGGAAACATGCGGTCGCGGAGTTGATAGGGGCCTTCATGCTCGGGAGGTTTGATGAGGCAAAGGCGAGTTCTTGCAGTGCTGCTTACAGCGCTGCTTTGTTCCATGTCTGGGTGCCTTAGTTTGATTGCTGCAAGAGAGACGGTTGAAAGTTTGAGACCAGAGGCTTTCGAGAGTTTGGATTATTCTAAAATTGAAATTGCTCACACCTTTACTGTGGCCAGTATTGATGAATTTACGAACAGGTCTACCTTTGTTGTTGATGATTCCACTACCGAAGTCCGGATTTATTTCAAAGCCAGTTTTTCTTTTTCAGATACCCTTCCATCCGATAATACCACCAGGTACGTTCGGGCAACACTTACTGATGCGGACGGTAACATCGTATGGGAGCAAGATGTCAGCGCCGATGCCTCACCGCTTGAAGAGCGCCTATCCCCTAACCCAACGTTTGCAGAAGGTGAATGGGTCCTTGATGTCAAGGCTCGTGGTTGGGGAGAAAGCACGTTTGGATTTGTTCAAGATAACTTCAACATTCTCATCACAGTCACAAATACATGCATGCAGTATCCTCTTCTCGAGGAATGTTCCTAATCGTTTCAGGATTTAGCAATCCTTCGCTCTCATGAGCATGGTCACCGACTTGTTCTTGTGATGAAGCACTCCGACTTCGTTGAAAGCAAACCGAGAGTGGAACCTCATCGACCCTGGATTTGGAGGCTTGAGGCTTACTTCAGCAGCCACAGGAACATCATCCTGTGAAGCAAAATCAACGACATGGTTGTACAGTTGCGTTCCAATGTTCTTGTTTCGGTAGTTCTGCGAGACTGCGATTCTATCAACGTAGACAAACGCTTCATAACGCTCGTTAAACCACGCATAATTCAAACTGCCATATCCCGTTCCAGGAGGCATACAAATAACAAATCCAAGGAGCTCTTCCTTCAAAAAATAACCAACCGAATATGTAGCAAATCCAAGAAGTGATGATATTTCATCCTGAGAAACATCTCCCGTACCAGGGAGTCCTTGCTGGTTGATGATCCAAATGGCAGGTATGTCTCTTTCTTCAAGTGCTCGTAATTCCATGATATCGCCTTACTTATCGGGAGGGATTCACTGTGTCAAGGGATCCGGGCAGGCATACCTACGGGAACAGTTTTTACATTTTCCGGGGCGATTGTGGTTTCGTTTTGCCCCGCCTTTTGCCATGATTCCTTGGATGGTTTGAATCGTTTCCATCAATTGAAATTTCGCACCATCGTTCCAATCAATAACATGCAGGTTCTCTTCTCCATAGCGAAGCATTCCGTAGGGGGGGCTTCGGCCCGTGGTCACTTCGATGAGGTGGGCGTAAGCCAAAACCTGCATTGAATGCGAATCGTAAGGGGATTTAGGGACCCTCCCTGTCTTTTGTTCCACTGGGATAAACTCCCCATCTATGATGACAATTTGGTCGGGCCGCCCCCGAAGTCCAGTTGATTTGTCCATGAGCAAACCGCTGCCCTTATCATCATCGGAATAGGCTATTTCTGTTCCAACTTTAATGTCGTTATCAGCGGCTAAAATGAGGGATTTACTGTTTGCAATAAGGGCACGCTGAAGTTGAGCAGTAGCGATCAATGTCCAGGTAATGGCGACAACGGCCAAGACATACGTGGCCTGCTCTCGGTTGCTTGCAAATCGAAGGGCTAGAGAATGAATCACCAGAACAATAGCGGCTATAAAAAATGCAACTTCGATTCTCCCACCTTCAAACCATCCACCTTCAAACCCTCTTGGTTCAAAATAAGGTTCGACAAGTTCATTTCCCCCCTCACCAAACTGGGAGGTGGGTAAGGCGCCAATTTCCATACCAACCAATTGCCGCCAGGGTAGAAGTAAGGCGCTAATCCCAACCACAAGGCATGATATCGCCCAAGTGACAAGGAGTTTTGATACCTCAACAGTACTGAATTCTGAAGCATCAATTCCTCTGAACAAGAAGATGTCAATGACCAAGACCAAGATAATGGCGTACCACCATTGCCATATGAGGAGATTGCGTTTTGTTTGAATACGAAGCAGTTGGTATTCCGAGTAAATCTCGTGGATTTCTTTATGGTCTTCTTGACCTTTAACAATCTCTTTCCCCTTTCCAGCATGGCCACGGGTCGCAAGGGACCATGACAGCGGGCAGTAGGTATACCGCTCCAAATCACTCGCACTTACGGCAAGAAGAGCGCCATTTCCGTCCTCCCAGTAACCCTCGTCATTGAGAGATGCATTAGCATGCGTTGGCTCGTAGGCCACTGTTTTTTCATCAGTGTCCTCCGGCATAATTTGCCCTAGAGCCCTTCCTTTTTGATACCTTTTCCCTACATGTTTTTTGTTAAATTCCAAACAGAGCGTAAACGGTTTTGCGACGAAGTGGTTTAATACAGGGGGTCTGTGGGCGGCTTGCAGTGGTCTATTATGTCCGATGAAATAAGTTTGCTAGTCTCCGCGGAAGCCTATGAGGAGAGCGCCGTAAATATCGGAACTCAACAGAAGAGTGCCGACATGGGTCGCTTCATTGACCGTGTTCGTGAAGACGGTCTCTACCTTCTTGATATTCACACCACTGACGCCCGGATTCGTTCAATCGCAGCGTTCCTTAATACCTTTGATGCACCCTCCATTATGGTGGTCAGCGCTCGCCAATACGGACAACGACCTGCTCGTAAATTCGCAGAATCTGTCGGAGCCCACTCAGCTGTTGGCCGATTTATTCCGGGGTCGTTGACGAACCCGGCGCTACGTTCCTACATCGAACCTGATGTCTTGTTCGTAACCGACCCAGCTGCTGACCAGCAAGCTCTACGAGAGGCCGTGGCTACTGGCCTACCGATCGTTGGCATTGTTGATGCGAACAACCACCTTCGAAATGTCGATATAGCCCTTCCTGCTAACAACAAGGGTCGTCGCTCACTCGCTCTAATTTACTGGCTGCTCGCTCGTGAAGTTCTCAAGGTCCGTGGAGAAACGACCGATGAGGCATGGGCAGAAGCAAACGAACTGGAAGATTGGGAATCAACCTTCTGAGGTTTCAACGCCTCTGGCTAGATACGTGCTGATTGCATCAGCCATTGCTTTGGGTGTATTTTGCTCGTGCATGATGTTTCGGACCTTCTTGGCATTCGGCAACCCTTTCGTAAACGCGATGGCATGACGCTTCATCCACCGCGCTTGAATACCAACGGTTTCCTCACAAAGTTCGATGTACCGATCCCAGCACCATCTTCTGGCAGCGAAGGACTGTTTTATGTCATCAAGATTGTACCATTCATCGTTTGCAGCAACCCAGGGTACTTCTGCTTCATCCATCCACCCCAGACCAACTTTGATGTCAGCGAAAACAGACGGTCGTCCAATAGCCCCTCGTCCGATCATTAATCCAGCGGCCCCAGTGTGCTCCAAGCAGGCTGCCGCAGATTTTGCATCAACCACATCACCATTGGCGATAACCGGTACTTCAACAGCATCTACTGCAGTCTTGATCGACGTCCAATCCGCTACGCCAGTGTACCGTTGGCGAAGGGTCCGCCCGTGGATGCATAAGCGCTGAGCGCCGACTTCTTCTAAGCGCTGACAGATTTCTGTTGCGTTGTTTTCACCGCTACCAGTGCCTAAACGCATTTTTGCAGTTACCGGAGTATCAACCCGTTCAACGATATCGTTGACCATTTCTATCAAGCGTTCGGGCTCACCCATCAATGCTGCCCCAGCACAAATGTTGGTAACTTTTGGCGCAGGGCATCCAAAATTAAGGTCAATAATGTCTGCACTTGGAGCCAGCATTTCAGCAGCAGTCGCCATGTCTCCGGGGTCACCTCCAAAGATTTGAGGGATAAACGGGACTTCACTATCATGGGTCTCCATCCGTCGCCAAGAGGTCGCTGCTTCCCGAGTTAGAGCCGTTGAATTGGTAAATTCAGTGATGGTGACATCGGCTCCACACTCTTTGGATAAGAGTCGGAACGGAAGGTCAGAAACTCCAGACATTGGAGCGAGAAAAAGTGGCCGAGCGCCTCCATCCCAAGGCCCTGGTGCGGGTTGGATAAACTCGGTCATGCATTTGGCTCAATTGTAATTCTTTCAAGTATTTCCCTATTCAGAGGTCGTTTGAAGGGCTTCATCGAGCAAGGCCGCTACTCGGACCATTCTGCGGAGTACGCGGTCCATTCGGTCTTGAACCCGACGTTGTATGGCTGAGGGCGATGTGCCTGAGAGGCGGTAACCCATTGGCAATCGCCCTCCGAGAAGATTTAGCAGTAGCATTTGATTCCGCGGCTCCATCTCGCTTAGATGACGCCCAACATCGTCAACATTCAATTCCCCTTTCTTTAGACTTCTAAGAAGCAGGTTTTGCTGTTGATTGTCCAACAACCGTTGGAATCCACCTTTTTTGAGCATCCAATCCTCGCCACGCCGTTGGTATTGTGTGGTCATTGCAGTCCACAATGCGACATTTAATCGGTCCGTTCTCGCCACGCGTTCAACCATCCCCGAGGCGCGAAAGCGTTCAAGGATTCGACCGATCCTAGCTTTTTGACCCCCATGGGATTCTACAGCTTCGTCCAGAGAAAGCGGGAGATCGCGTTCGAGTAGGGTCTTCATCAACCGAACCGAAAGAGAATCCTCTGCGATTTCTTTTCCGGGCCGTTCACCAAGCATTCCGAAATCATTCATCCAATGAGAGAGTACACTTCCGCTTGAATCGTCAGGAATTGGACGATGGTCGCTTAACCCGAGCATAAACGGAGCATGTTCCTGTTCTGGAAGTTCAATGGCCATCGGCTCACCAGTCCGTTTCCAGTATGTCTCAAGGGTTGCGATTCTTTGGGTCAGTATCAATGAACAATTTTGCTGGAAAAAGGCCACACCATTGCTCAAGGAACCTCCACGTAGGAAATAACGTCGCCATCCCTTTCCTTCATTGGTATAACCGATAAGGCCACATTCAACCAGGCGTGAGAGGTGATGGTTGAGTGATGCTGGCATAAGGGCCAGTTCGTCTGCAAGCATCTGCGCATCCCATGCGGTATCAGGTTGGCCAAACAAGTGGTCACGGAGCAAACGGTGGACAGGTCCTGCCCGTCCATTGTCTGCCATGACATCCCCGCGTTTTCTTACCAGACAAAGTGTATCGGTCATCCATTCCACGAGCGAATCTATTTCTCGGTCCGAAGAGGGCAAAGGAAGTTCAACCATTCTTACTGTAAACATCTAAACTACCAAACGGTAGCCGCTGGCGAGAGCCTTTGAAGTCTATGCAATAAATGCCGCTCAAGCGGTAGATTTCAAAACCCCTAGAGGTCGGTCAGGCTGTCCTTCGCTCATCGTTCCATTCGTAGTTAACGCTTCCATGAGGCTGCCAACACATGTCCAGGTCAATGTGAGGCATCAACTCAATCCGATCGTCACGAAGAATTCCCCTTCGCCTCAGTACTTTCACTGCACTGTGGACAGTAGCCCGAGTTCTTCCAAGTCTCCTTGCGAGTTCTGCTTGTGAGCGTGGTACTCCATCACGCTCAATATTTTCCAGAATCAATCGTTGAACAAGGGATAGGCCAATTGGAAGTGTTTGAGCCATTCGTTCTTCGCCGATGACTTTACTTCTCAACACTTCAACTTGACTTGGCGCTCCGGCAAAATAGCATGTACGTCCATTAACGGGAAGCACCGTAACCGATTTCCGGGTTTGCAGTACGTCCAAATGATGGCGAAGTGTACCGTTTGCAGTGTTCATTGCGCTTTGCAATTCACGGTAGCACAATCCCGGATGTGTTTCAAGTGTTGAGAGTATTCTGCGTCGGAGAGGGTGTTCGTGATGGCTTGCTTTGGTCGAAATTCCACCCATTGTCATAGCGCCAACAGCACTTGCAGCCGCCGCAACGCCTCCTGCAAGGCCTGCAACACTGCTTGCTGCACCTGCTAATCCCGCCGCTAGCCATGGGCGTTGACGGACCCATTGAGAGAGCAGAGGCATGCCCGATGGTTGGTCTTCACCTCCCTTAAGCCATCGGTGACCTGTGTCTGATTATCTCATGAAAACAGTTCGTTCATACACTGTTGAATGAGTAATTTCGTCAGTGTATAGGGTAATCATGTTCGGGGTAATCTCGCCGTTGGTCGTCAGTTTTTACTGCACTTAATCTTCGAGATGGGTGCGTGATTCAGCAGAATAGGATCGAGACTCTGAGTTTATTCCACTTGGACTGAGCCCATCTCTACCTTTAGGTGAGCCACTAACGGGGAGAGCAAGCGACCGCAGGTGAGACCATGTTCACTCAATTCGTAACTTACTTTTATCGGTGGACCTTCATTGACAAGCCGAAGAACCAAACCTTCATCGGCAAGGAATCTCAGTTTATCGGATAGTGTTCGGCTTGATATTCCGCTCAGCATCCCTTTCATTTCATTGAAACGTCGCGGCCCAGTGATGTATAATGTTGCAAGAATTTCTATGGTCCAACGGGACCCGAAAACATGGAGTGCTTCTACAGCAGCCTCTACTTCCCAATCTGCATTGAATGGACCTGTGTTAGAATAGGTCTCAAGCGTTGATCGTATGATTTTACCGTTCTCAAGCGTACCTTCAATATGGCTCTGAACGGTTGCAAATACATCTGCGGGGAGTTTCATTGGAGGAGTCGGCATGCGCTTCAAGAGGAGGGGCGGCTCACCACTACTTGATTTCTTTTCCACACTCACTTGTTTGTTCTTGCATAGATTATCACCTTATTGAGACTTCAAGGTGGTTCTTTGAAGAAGTCCGACGCCGTCCGCAAAGCATGGCTCGGGACCATAGTTCGCAGACAACGCGAAGAGTGTTGCTGGTCCGAGGTGGCATTTTGTCTCAATATTCGGGTCTTGGGGGCGCCTTCCATGATCTTCGCTCATCCCTCAAAGAGGGGAACATGCCTCGTTGGGATTATGCTGGGACTGAAGAATACCAACTCTCAAAAAAAGCGTCCGGCCTCTCCCGTATTCTCAAACGTTGGGTCGGCCATCCAAAGCGAGTAAAGGACTCGATCCGTCGTCGTTATCAAAATCGTTCAATTGACCTTGTCCACGTTGCCGATCAAGAACAAGCTCATCTAATTCCTAAATCGAGTCCAGTCCCAGTGGTAATCTACGTTCACGATTTCTTCCACCTCTTTCCTGAATTAATTACCTTGAGCGGTGAACAAATTGAGATTGGCGAACAACAACCTCCATGGTACAGACGTTCTGATTTGAAACGACTGATGAAAGGAATCGGAAGGTCAAACGCCATTATCTGCAACACGAAAGCAACTGAACTTTTGTGTCGGAGGCACTTTCCAAACAAACCACTGTACAGGATTCCATACGGTTTGGAGGTTGGTAAATTCGCCCCTCCAAGCAATCTCCCGCCCATGCCCCACGGATTGTCTTCGGCAACCTGTAATTTCCTTGTGGTTGGTAGTCACGATCCGAGAAAGAGGTTGAAATTTCTCATCCGAACCTTGAGTCAACTGCCCAAGGAAGTCCTCAAATCAATACGAATTCATCACATCGGTAACGATACGTGTCCTTACGGAGGATTGTCTGCCAGTGAATATGCCGCTCAGCATGAGGTCCCGTGGTCTCAAGTTGGAGGTGAAGTAAGCGATGAACTTCTCAATCTCTATCGTTGGCATACCGAAGCTCTCCTTTTTCCATCTGCAGCGGAAGGCTTCGGTTATCCACCAGTTGAATCAATGGCAGCAGGACAACCCGTCCTCGCATCAAACCTTCCTGCACACAATGAATTGATGCCCGATGGGCACTGCTTGCGCGCTGAAGATGAATCTGAATGGTGCCAAGCGATTGGGGAAGTTCACGAGCGTTGGCTCAAAAGAAGTGGCTCTCCTCGGTCACCGGACTCGTCACTCATCAAACATGTTGAATTTCTCTCTCCAGAGCGTTTTCATGATGAAATGAGCCGAGCTTGGGACGAGATTTCATCATTGTGAACCATCCGTATCTTCATGAGCATCGTTTGATTGCGCAACAATATGCAACCTATTCAACGCGTAGCCGTCGTCGGCGCAGGGAACATGGGCTCGGGAATTGCCCAGAAGAGTGCTCAAGAAGAATTTGATGTTCAAATGGTGGACAGAGAAGCACAATGGGTGGAACGAGGACAGTCAATCATTGCTAATTTCCTTACAGAAGCAGTCGAGCGTAGAATTTTCTCTCAGCAGCAAGTTGAAGACATACAGGGACGAATCACAGGTGTAATTGGGGTTGACGCTACAGCTCAAGATACCGACCTGGTTATCGAAGCAGTCTTCGAAGATTTTAACGTGAAGACCGCAGTGTTCTCCACCTTGGACGAGGTTTGTGGGCCAAATACAATTCTTGCCTCGAACACGTCTTCTCTTTCAGTCAATGCACTAGCAGAAGCAACCGGACGTCCTGACCGATTTGTAGGCCTTCATTTTTTCTATCACCCGGCTAAGAACCGCCTGGTAGAAGTCATCCCAGCAACATCTTCAAGCAAGGATACCGTCGATAAAGTGGTTCAATACTGCAAGATGTTGGGCAAGGTTGTCATCGTTTGCGCCGATCGACCTGGTTTCGTCGTCAATCGCTTTTTTGTACCGTGGCTCAACGAAGCCTGTTTGCTCTTGGAAGAAGGTGTTGCATCCGCCGCACAGGTGGATGCAATTGCATGCAAAGCATTCCGCATCGGCTTAGGTCCATTCGGCTTGATGAACCTCACTGGGCCTCCAATTGCACTCCATTCTACCGATTATCTTGCGGAGCAACTCAATACTCCTCGCTACAGTGGGGCCCAAAACCTGAGAGATCTCGTGGAATCAAATGCCCAGTGGGATGTATCGGGTAACAGTGATTATTCCGACGAGCAATACACAATCGTCTCCGAGCGTTTGCTCGGAGTTGTGTTTGGGGTTGCGGCGCAAATCGTTGATGAAGAGATTTGCAGCATGGAAGACGTCGACAGAGGTGCTAAAGTTGGATTACGATGGGCACGCGGACCCTTTGAATTGATGAATAAAATTGGGGTGGCTGACGCTCACCGCATGGCTCAACAATACGCTGAGGTTGCTGGTGAGGGATGGAGCGTTCCGGAGTTTTTCACTCAACAAAACAAAAAAGCATGGGGTTTCTCTTACGTTGACCTGCACACTGTCGATGGTATCGCAACAATTACCATCAATCGTCCAGAAGCCATGAATGCACTCAATGTCGTCGTTGTTGACCAACTTACCCATGCAGTTGAATCAGCCAATGCAAACGATTCAGTTCACACCATCGTCTTGGACGGGGCAGGGAAGGCGTTCGTAGCGGGGGCCGATGTCAAATTTTTCGTTGATAAAATTCGTGCTGATGCAATTCCAGACATATACGAGTTTACTGCTGGAGGCCACACGATGCTGGAAATGCTTGAGAACTCTCCTAAGACAACCGTTGCACTTACCACAGGGCTCGCTCTTGGAGGTGGGCTCGAACTTGCACTCGCGTGTGATTATCGTATCGGGACGCGTAGGACTCAGTTCCGTTTTCCAGAAACGTCCATCGGTATTTATCCCGGACTTGGAGGCTCTCAAAGGCCCGCCCGAATTTGCGGCATCCCCGCCGCTAGATGGGCAGTTCTTGCAGGTAATTTCATGAACGCACAAACCGCCATGGATCTCGGCTTGATTACTCATTTGGTAGATGTAGCCGGTGTTGATTCCTGTGTATCTTCGCTCGCGTCAGAAGGCAAACCTGCAAACAAGTACCCGGGTCAACCAGCGAATCCAGATTCAAAGGTTGCGCAGTTCGCTTCTTCGTTTTATTCTGATTCGAACATGCCTGGACTCATGACAGGAACATGTCCTGACGGATTTGA
>CAXAHZ010000021.1:0-12104 GCA_963968875.1 uncultured euryarchaeote | reverse complement strand
GCATTCCTACCGAACCTTGCCCAAACACTGGAAGGAAATCCTGCCTTTATCCATGGAGGTCCATTTGCCAACATAGCTCACGGAAACTCGAGCATCATCGCAGACCGCATGGCTTTAGCAAGCGCAGATTTTGTTGTCACTGAAGCCGGATTTGGTTCAGACATGGGTGCAGAGAAATTCATGCACATAAAGGCTGCAACCTCAGGAAAATCACCAGACTGTATTGTCATGAACGTTACCGTTCGCTCGATGAAACTTCACGGAGGAGCTTTTGGCGACCGAGGAGGAATTCGGCCCAGCAAAGAAACCCTTGAAGCTGAGAATGTAGATGCTACCATGTCGGGTGCTAAGACCAATCTCGACAGGCACATCAAAAACATGGCGGCATTTGGAATACCCGTGGTTGTTTCCATAAACAAATTCTCATCCGACACCGATGCTGAAATCGCAGCAATTCGTGATTGTGCCCATGAAAGCGGGGCGACATCAGTGTGCATCACAGAAGTACATGCGAATGGAGGCGAGGGTGGAAAGGAACTCGCTCAAGCCGTTGTTAAGGCGGTCCAAAACCACATCGCATCCGGCCGACCCTTCATACCTTTATTCACACCGGAACAAGACGTTTTGGAAAAAGCAACTGCCATCGCAACCAGAATGTACAAGGCCGATGGAATCACAATGGAACCTAAGGCAAAGAGAGAACTTGAGAAAATACGAACTTGGGGGTACGGTTCACTGCCAGTTTGCATGGCTAAAACCCAGTATTCATTCTCACATGATGCGAGTCTTTTGGGGGCGCCAACTGGGTTTACAATACCGATTCGTGAATTTAGACTCAACGCTGGAGCTGGATTTATTGTTGCTGTTCTCGGCAATATGATGACCATGCCAGGATTACCAAAACGACCTGCAGCCCTTGACATGGACATGGATGAAGATGGAAATCTTCTCGGCGTATTTGGGTGAAGGAATGAATATTCTCAAGCGTGGCGAATACGAGTGGAGAATTCGTGTTGAATCGGTTGATGATTTGTGGGCAATGGCCCGACTGATTCGCCCCGGCATATCGTTTGCGATGCTTGGTGAGCGACGTGACCAAACAACGGGTGGAGAAGAGGGTGGGCGCTCAAAACAATCCGAACGGAAAAAAATGTGGATTCAACTCAAGGTACTATCTGCAGAACACCAGTCCTTTTCCGATACGCTCAGAGTTCATGGAACCATTGAGAGCGCTCCCATCGATATAGGTCTACACCACACCCATTTGGTAGAACTCCGGGATGAACTTGTTCTTTTGTCTCCAAAGGGATTCAGCAGGGTGGACAGGGATTTATTGAACGACGCTGAGAACGCATCAAAGCGTGGTCAGGTCGCATTACTTGTGGTTGAGGGTGATGAAATGATTCTTTATTTTGTCACAGGACGAGGCCTTAGAGAAAGCGCAACATGGACGATGCGAGGGGGAGGTAAAAGAGGCGACCTCAGACAAAATGAAGGCATTTCAAAGCAATTCCGAGCCACGGTTGTCAATGGTTTGACGCAACAGTTGGATGATGAATTGCCTTTGGTCATTTGCGGTCCGGGTCACAACCGTGACCGCATGATGGACGACCTGAAAGCTGCTGGTCATCAACGAGCCATGGTTTCAATCGCAACGAGCATGGGGGGAAGGGGTGCAGCAAACGAGGTACTCCGCGAAGGACTGGCTGGTGCACTTCTTTCCGAACATCACATGGTCAAAGAAATCACTCTTTTGGAAGAAGCATGGAGGCGACTATCAACGAACGGTGCTGTTGCCTATGGGAGCCATGAACTCGTACGGGCAATGAATGAAGGAGCAATTGAGACACTTCTTATCTCAGCAGACCTCATTAGAAACGATGAATCCAACATTGATGGGAAATCATGGGAACATTGGGCCTCCCAACTCAATAGCCTTGGGGGTACAATTGTCCAGTGCTCGACAGACCATGATAATGGAGATCAATTGCTTGGAATCGGCGGGGCAATCGCACTATTGAGATACAGGATGTGATCGTGTGAATATCATTCATTTTAGTGAATTAGGGGATTCCCCCCGAACATCGCTTCAAGGAAAGAGATGGCTTGTTGTTGAGGCCAGCCAGTTGGAACGTGCGACGGGTGCTCTCATGTTTAGCGAACTTGAGGACGTCTTGGTGGCCGTAGACCACCGAGGAGAAGAGCCGGTTGAAGGCCTGTGGATGCGGGCGGTGCATCTGCTCTTAGTGGACCAAAACATTGACGCAGCATCCCTTCAGCAGCAATCAGGAATTACAAAAGTGATCGCTGACTCGCAAGGAAATATCCAACAATACTTGTGGTAATGGGTCTGGAGGGACTCGAACCCTCGATCAACTCCGTGTAAGGGAGGTGTCATAGCCACTAGACCACAGACCCATGCGGTCCTGTTGGACTCCCTTTTTCAAGAATGCGTATGAGGCGTTAACCTCAAAACCGTTCGGCGCTGCCATTGAATCAATGGATGACAATATCCAAGCCACGGCTGCACGCCTTGTCCGGCGCCTGAAAAAGGATAATCGGACCATAACCGTGGCTGAATCATGTACCGGTGGACTTCTGGCGAGCACCCTCACGGATATTGCTGGTGCGAGCCAGTGGTTTAGCAGGTCTTGGGTCACGTATGCAAATGAGGCGAAAATAAGTGAACTCGGGGTTGAAGAGGAAGTTCTTAACAGAAAAGGTGCGGTATCTGCGAGGGTAGCAATACAAATGGCAAGGGGAGCACGTGAACGTGCAGATGCAGATATTGCTATAGCAATCACGGGAATCGCTGGCCCGGGTAACGATGGAACTGCAAAACCAGTCGGCACCGTTTATGTTGGAATCGCATCAAGCACATGGGCCAATGCCTTGCATACTCAAATCGGTGGAACACGAGCTGAAAATAAGTCTGGATTCGTCCATTTTGCTCTTCGCACCGCAATTCATTGCTGGGATGATGCCATGGCACAAGAAGCCAAGGCAATGGTTGAGAAGCAGGTAGCCATAGAGGAAGCAATCCAAATGGAACTCCAACGGGAAATGGAACTTGAGCGGAGAGATGCTGAAGCAAGGGAGACCGCTCCTTGGCAAGATGAAGCATGGTCTGAAGATAAACAGCAATCTACTTCTGAGAT
Source organism: uncultured euryarchaeote (assembly GCA_963968875.1). Lineage (GTDB taxonomy): Archaea > Thermoplasmatota > Poseidoniia > Poseidoniales > Poseidoniaceae > Poseidonia. The sequence continues at coordinate 8,946 of CAXAHZ010000021.1, read as the reverse complement.
GGGAAGCGATATTGAATGGTCTGAAGAAGAATAATTTGGCCTTCGTTTTCATTGTTCTCAATCACACACCTTTTGAAGCGTCGTCTGGCATTGGTTCACATGGGTGAAGCATGGGCCGACGTTGCTTCGGTGCTCAAGCAGCATAAGTTGCTTGCAATGAAATCCATTCAACAGCAAATAATGGCCCTTGAAAACCCACTAAAAGTCATCGCTGCGGCGGGGCCACTGAACTATTCATCCACCGTACTTGATGATTCAATGCTCCAGGCTATGATTGAACACTCTGGTGAATCCAAGGAAGAAAAACCTACTCCACTCAATGTCCGACAGCCCCTCGTATCTCAAGCACCGAAGGATTTAGCCCGAACAGTCGCACCTATATCTCAACCAGAACCTCTTGACATTAAGTTCAGAAATAACCTACCGGACTGGAACCAATCCGACTTTTCAACCCATGCAAATGACGTCAGTTCCGACATCAGCGTTCATTTTGACATTACCGGGAATTCCATCACCGAAGGGAAAATGTCGGACATCACGGCTTGTTTTAATGATCGATTGAAAACCATAAGAAAACTCATTGTACAAAATTCCAATTTGCCGAGAAAGCATCAGGAAATAGCCCGATTATTGGCAGAGATCAATCGTTATCAGGGTCACGAAAACAAAGCCGCTGCAATAGGCTTGGTCAATGAACCACGGTATACCAAAAACGGCCACCTGATTTGGGGCCTTGAAGATGAAACGGGAGAAATGACATGCCTACTGACCAAACGGAAGGGCGAGGATAGAGACCGTGCACATGAAGCCATTCTTGAAGCCGGATTGATGCCCGATGATGTACTTGGGGTATCCGGTACATTCAGTCAGACTGGAGATTTGTTTTATGTTGATGACCTCCATTTCCCATTGGAATCTCGTCATGAAAAAGTCAGTGCAGAGCATGGCGTGAGTGTTGCTTTCCTCTCCGACATACACGTCGGTTCCAAAACCTTCCTTGAGGCCCAATGGCACAAAATGGTTCGATGGTTCCATTCAGACCCTCTTGCTAAGACCATCAAGTATCTTATTTTGTCAGGCGATTGTGTAGACGGGGTCGGTATTTATCCCGGCCAGGATAAAGAACTTGCAATCCCAGACCTGTTTGCACAATACACAGAGTTTGCAAGGTTGCTTGAATTATTACCAGACTGGGTTGAGTGCGTGATGTTGCCAGGGAACCACGATGCTGTTCGTCCGGCAGAGCCACAACCCACTTTTGAGAAAGACATTCAACAAGATTACAATACAACAACATTTGTTGGGAATCCATGTGATTTCTCATTGCATGATGTAAGGTTGTTATCCTATCATGGAAAATCCATTGACGACTTTGTAGCAGGCTTGAGAACAGTAACGTACGCAGACCCGGTTGAAGCTATGCGAGAAATGCTAAGAAGAAGGCATTTAGCCCCTCAATGGGGTGGAAAAACTCCATTATCTCCAGAACCCGAAGACGGTCTCGTCATAAGGGAAGTTCCAGACATCTTTGTCACGGGTCACGTGCATGGCCACGAATGCGTTGATTTCAGAGGTACTACCCTCGTTTGTTCGAGTACTTGGCAAGACCAAACTTCATACCAGAGAATGCTTGGTTTCCAACCTAAACCGTGCATGTTGACAATCATCAATCTAAAGAGTCACAAATCGGTATCAATCCCATTTGCTTGATGGATTACACCATTCCAAGGAAAGGTAAAATCTCCCTCAAATCTTTCGCATTCACTACAGGTACTCCTGCTTGTTCAAACGCATCTCGGGATGAATCTCTGCTGGGATTAAATCCAATAAAACGGCTCCCTTCAACTTGCATTGAGAGATCCATTTCCGAATCTCCGACCGAAATACATTGTTCTGCCGTAAATCCATTCATGGCTAGGATCTTTTGGATCACTTCGCTCTTTCCAGTAGCGTGAAGACGACAAACCCCTTCGTCGGTTAGAAAGCCTTGGTCGTCGAAGACAAATCCGTTTGCGATCCAATCATCCACCTTCAGCAAGCTTGCGATTGAACTCACGAATATGTCAACTCCTGCGCTAACAATAGCCACAAAGACACCTTCATCCTGTAGTTGTTGGACAACCTCGCGAGCACCAGGCATGAGTTTGACACCAGCATAGGCGCGAAACAATTCATCTCGATGTATTGGATCTTGTACTTCTTTCCACATCTGAATGTCAGAACGCATGAACTCAACATCGCTGAGCTCGCCACGTATGAACCGGTTAAGGTTCAACGCATTATCCGTACCAAACGCATCATGAAGAGTTCTCCAAGAACTCACTGCATCCACGAGGACTCCATCACAATCAAACACAACGACAGCTGGTTTAACCGTCCCGTTTCCTTGAGCCATATTCACACCAGTAAACTTCAGTTTGAAAGGGTTCGCTTTTTGCTAGGGAGGGCCCAGGGCAGGGAGCCCGTAAAGGGCTCCCTGTTGGGATACAGCCTCACGGCTGCAAACACCTGCTTGCAGGTGGAGTGGTTGTGTTGTGTTTACCAACTCTGCTTAACTCAAGCCTTCTTGTCGTAGGCTAGGTTCGACCACTTGGTCAACTCTTTGCCATCGCCTGCTGGCGGGGCATAGGTGATCGTAATGGTTGCACCTGTAAGCGGAGTGCCGTCAGGAGCGTGGGTACGAACGAAGATGGTATCACCGGAGTTGAAGGTCGAGATTGACCTGTTTCCATCGGTGTCCACTGAATCAACGAACGTTACAAACGCATCACTGTTGGCCGGATTGAATCCGTATACTCCTGCGCTTTCAGCAAGATTGACCGAGAACACATTCTGTCCGCCTGTTTCATTCAAGTAGAACACACGGACTTGAACAGCTTGTGTTGCAAGTGCGGTACCAGCTTGTGTCACAGAGATTCGCCAGTGACCTTCATCAGCATCGACACCGTTCACGTCTTCAATCTGGAAGGTTATACGAGGTACACCTTTCACATCGGTTTCAGCAAGAGCAGATGCCCAAACGTAGATGACACCAGACAGAACCACAGTGATGGCAACCATGAGAATGGTAGCAATAACTGGGCTGACAGCAGTGTCGTCGTCCTTGATGGTGGTCTTTGTTTCGAGTTCCTCTTCATCATCAGCACGGCGGCTGGAGAAGGTGAGGGCACTTACGAAGAGACCAGCCATGGCCACAGCGATGATGCTTGGGGCAAAGGATGGAACTGCACTAGCACCAACGGTGTCCACGACATCTGGAAGTGCTTGTCCAGTTGCGAGGAACGCTGTATCTGCTGTGTCTTGGTCGGCTGGGTTACATAGGTCTGCTGTTGCGAGTGAGGTCATGATGTTGTTACACCAGTTACCGTCTTCTAGCATTGGACGACGGATAGAGGAAGTAGCTCCATCTTGTCCGTATCGACCGGGAGCGGACCACTCTTCATCGGACTGAACACCATTGATCACACGGTAGTGGGATGCTGGGTTGTCAGCGATGAAGCGATCTGCAGTTGATACCGTTAGGTCGCATGGGTTGTTCAAACAGGTTAGAACGTCCATCTCAACCCAAACGTGAGTGGTATCTCTGGTGACGTAAACGTCTTCAGTGAGTTTCACGTTAGAGTTGTAGGCAGGCACGTTGTAATATCGAGTTTGTTCAAGATCATCGTGTCCGTCAGTATGGTAGGTCACAGCCAACATGTGGTCGTATCGGTATGGTCCAGGATCGCCAGCACCGTCAATGGTGATGGTAACTGGCACGTAGGTACCGGTCATGACGTTGGTAACACCGTTGAAACTGAATCCAGTCTCGTTGTTGAAGGCATAGTCTGGGACTTGCTCTGGGACGTTGGTAACCTTCACACCGATGGTCTTGGTTGCAACACCTTGCTGGTAGTCTGCTATTGGCATCAAGTTGGTGTCGTAGTTAGGGATGTAGGTGTTGAATTGACCATCAACTATTGGCGCAGTAGGTGTATCTCGTAGAACCAAGGTAATCTGACAGTATGAGCTGCCAGTTGGTGGGATCTGATGGATACCGTTGTTGTTGAGGTAATCGCGCTCTTCGTTAGGTACATCGGTAGCAGCGTCTTCAATCAGGTCAAACACGAGATCGTCACCAACGATGGTTGTGGTGAAGTAGTTCGTGTATGTGCACTGGTTAGTGGATTCTACTGTCCAAACGAGATCGTCCATTTCATGGTCAACGTCTGCCTTGATGGCGGAGAGGTTGAATGTTAGGTTGTTCTCGTTTGTGTCGTCTTCTGTCATAACAAGTTTCCAAGCCTGGTTGATTGGGAGGTTAGCCTTGTTGGCGATGGTTGTGCCGTTGGCTGGGTCCCAATCAAGGATGACCGGTGCGTCGTTAACTGGAGACACAGAGAAAGCAACATCAAACGTATCAGCAGCGGAGTTTTCCGTACCGTCGTCAGTTAGTGCTAGTGTCACCATACATGTGCCGCCTGCTTCGTTAGCGATGTTCTCTGTGATGGTCAACTCGTTGTTGACGATATCAACACTGAACGCATCACAGGTCGATGGAACGCTAGCAGCCCAAGTGTAGGTTTGACGGGTTGGCGATTGCTCGTTGGCCATGTCACGGATGTAAGAACGGCTTGCGTTGGACACGTCACCAAGGAACTTGGTGTGTATGCCAAAGCCTTCAGGTAGGATGTTGTTGAAGGAGTCATCTTCAGAGAAGATAGGCATACAGTCTGTTGCAACACGCTCGTTGTTACAAATCACAGGCTTATCATTGACATTGTCAACTGTGTATGTGATGTTGTGCGTGTCGGTTAGACCGTTGCTGTCTGTAACTTCAAAGGAGAATACCATGTAACCAAACTGATCGTCTAGAGGCGTGATGGTAACATCTTGACCGTTTTGAGACCAATCGACGAGGATGTTGTCGTAGGCCACGAGGGTTCCTTCAGTTACATCCCAGTTTAGGTTGGCTTCCAAGTCTTGGACATCATCAACAAGGTTGGTTAGACTGAAAGTAAATGCTCCAGAATCTTCATCCTTGCTAAAGTCAGTTAGACCGGTTAGGTCGTCAACGGTACCTTCTGTGTCGATAACAGGGCAAGCACGTAGGATGTCAACGGTGTTACGAACATCTGTGGTTTCTCCGGTTCCAAGCACGTAGTTGTCGTCAAAGGCCACGTTTGTAGCCATTGATACATCGTCGATGGTAGCCCAATCGTATTCACAATCGGCAGGTGTCTTAACCATGATGTCGTAGTTCTTAGCGACACTTGGTGTAGCGCTACCCTTGTAGGAGCGGTATACCAAGACTTCATCGTTAAGCGAACCAGTCATCAAATCACCGTGTGTTAATTCAACGGTCATGAAGTTGGTCAAGTTCTGCAGTGTAGCTCCTGAATCCAGTGTTTGGCTTGGGTGAACGGTATTGATGTCTGCAGTGGTTTCTTGTTGAACCACAGCAACGATATCAATTTCACTTGGCATTCCACCAATTCTGCTCCACGGGATGGAGATCTCTCCGAGTGTGGTGGAGAAGTCTACGTCCACGTTAGCGGTACTCAGGCTGGAGGGTCCCCAGCCGAGGAAGCCGTAACTGTAGAGGTCAAAGGATGAATCACTGTCTGCCCAAAGCACATAGTTAGCGTTGAACGGTAGGTTGTGAGCTCCACCGAGACCGTTGTATCCAACATTGGAACCACTTGCGTCAACACTGATGTAAATCAGTACATCGGAGTTGGTCAAGTCAGAGCCGGTCATACCGAAGTATAGGCTGTCTCCTTCTACATATGTCACAAGGAAGTCGTTGGTTCCGTCTCCACTCATCTTACCAGGCATTGCGAAGCCAGATGGGTTGAGGGCGTTTCCACCGTTCCAATCCACATCGCTTCCGTCAACCGACATTGATTCGGGCTGGAAGGATGTAGAAACATAGGACGCACGCTCGTCGTCAGTTGACGTAACAAGTAGAGCGACTTCATCTTCTGGGAGGTCGCCCAAGTGGGTAGCCTCCATTGAGAGCAAGTTTGCTTCATCGATAACAGAGGATGTGTCAATGGTGATGTTAGCACTGAGCAAGGTGTTTCCGATCGAGGTAACGTGAGCGTCGTTTGCTGCGTTAATCTGCGTTTCTGATGCAGACCAGGTTAGGTTCTCCACGCTTCCTACTGAATCATCAACATAGAGAGCTGTCTCAGCATCTGATGTACCTCCATCCCAGCGGAATGGAGAGTTGTCGATGTGAACACCAATAAGACCTGATGCGTCAAGTGGGTAGACCCATACATCGTCACTGTCGGTGACAAAGAGACCGGTTCCAGTAGCGCCGCCGTCAACGGATGCGCCAATTGCAGTGACTGTTGTAGAGTCAGCATGGACACCGTATTCAGTCCCTGTAATGTCAGTACCACCAATCATGCTAAGGTCACCGTTTTCTTTGGTGAGACCAATTGCATATCCGCTGATGATCGTTCCATTCAAGTTGAGGAATCGGTTTGTGTCATCTCCAACAATTCCAACGGTGGATGCATCATTGTTTCCAGTTAGCACTGAACCATCGTCACTCAAGTCACAGTCTTCAACAACCAAAGCATTGTCTCCAATGTTGATTGCATTTGTACCGGACAAGATTGTTACGCTGTTACAATCAATCGCTGTGATACCAACTGCGTTAGGAGAAACACGACCGGGGCTTAGTCCAATGGTGTTGCCGCTAATGTCTGGTCCTGCATATCCTGTTGCGCCACCAGAGGATTCCAGGACGTTGATGGTTGCACCACCATCGCCGTAGGAGTCCCGAACGGTTAGTGTGTATGCTCCTGCATCAGAGTATTGGGCCAATGGGTTGTACTCAGTATTGCTTGCAAAGGAGTAGGTTCCCCACGAATCGGTTGTACTGTCAGGCTTGAGGATCTCAATACTGATTTCGTATCCCCACGAATCCGTTCCGAAGTTAACGTCAGCAGACTTGCCAGCTGCAAGGTTCCACGAACAGCTTGTTGAACTTCTGTAACTGTTGGAACTAATGGAACACAATGAAGATGTTGGCGCTGGAGGTGATTCCATCTCGTTGAGATAAATACCGCCGTCAGCATCAACCAATGTGTTGTTCGTAACGTCTCCAGTTCCACGGAAGATGTTGATACCGGTTGAAGATGCATCGCTGATGCCTCCAATGGTATTGGATTCAATGACGAACCCGTTGACATCGTTCAGATAAATTGCGTCATCGCCACCAACAATTGTGTTGTCTTGAATCAACAAGTCAGCTGTCTTTCCAGCATAGGATGCAATTGCATGTCCGCCGCTTGGGTTGAACAGGTTGTTCGTGATGACTGTTCCTTGAGCTTCATTGTTTCCGTAAATCCAAACATCCGCAATTTCGCCACCATCATAGAACTTGTTACTGTCGATAGTAGCATTGTCTGCTCCGAGTTCACTTGGGTTGTGTGTGTAATAGTATGGAGAACGCTCCAATTGGACACCTGCTCCGCAGTTGTAGAAGGTGTTGTTGTAAATGTAGTTTCCATCTCCACCGTTCATTTGGATACAGATGTCAGTGTTTTGGATGGCTTGGTTCAAGGAGGTGTATCCCTTGAAGTGCGTAAACGTGCTGTTTTCAACATTGAAGTAGTCAAGTGCGTATTGGGAGTAACTTCCTCGTCCAATTGAACCGTACATTGTTGCAAGACCTGAAATCGTTGTGTTGTTCATGTTAAGGTTCATGCTGTAGAAGCCGTATCCTAATTGGAATCCTTGCAATTCACCCTGATCGCTTACTGCAGTTGCGGTAACCGTAGCGTCATTCATGTTCAGATTGACTTCCTGGTTGTAGCGAGGATAGAATCGGTTAGAGTTCTCAAATGTATACGATGCTGTAACAATGATTTCAGTTCCGTTCCAACTGTGTGTTCCACCATCAAGGTAGAAGAACGGGGCGTCAAACATGATAGTTTCGCCTTCAAGATCTGTTCCACTCGTTGTGTAATAGTATCCGTACTCGACTAAACCGTTACTGTATGTACGAGTGCTGCCTGTACCCAAACTGCTACATGCGTTTTGTTGCACGTATGATACACTTGTGTATCGGTAACAGATACGGGAGTCAAACTCATCAACCAAATCAATGGCTTCTGTGTTTCCTGCAGTGTCGGTTAACGAAAGTGTCTCAAACGCATACCTAAAGTCAGCAGCGTTGTTGTTGCTGTTTGTCCAGTAGTAGTCAATAGTAGCCACGGTTACTGCTGTGTACCCGTTCAAGTTGAGGGTACAAGTAGCGGCACATGAAGTAGAGTCAACTGTTTGTGTGACGAACGTTAGGTCTGAAGCAACACCGTTAGCATCGGTTTCAGCCATGCCGGTTACGACACCATCGGGATCCTTTAGAACAACGTTGGTTGAATCAACATTTTCGGTTGTTGTCGTTGAGCCTGATGTAACATCTGCAGTAACTGTAATGTCGACTTCTCGCATTCTTGAGAACTCGCCAGACCCAGTTACTTCAACGGTAGAGACATCAAGTTCTCCTTCAATGAAATCCATATTAGATGATCCAGAAATGACAACGTCCTTTGTATTGTCCAAAATAACATCTGTCAATGTGAAATCAGAGCCACCTAGGGATTCAATTCCAACGGCGTTGTTTTCGATGGTCAATGAAGAGAACGAAACATCTCTGTCTGTGTCTACTCCGTACTTCAAAGCAGCACCAGTACTACCGGTGATCGTTCCTGAGAAATCAGTGTTGAGGTCCTTGAGGTAGTAAACTCCAGCAAGTGCTTGGTTTTCAAAGTCAATGCTGTTCATATCAAATCTACCAGAGGCAGTGGTTCCCGATAGAAGACCGTAGTCTCCGCCGGTAACGTTGATGTTGGTTGAACTGGCCGCTGTTGAACCGGTGACGTAAACACCAGCGGTTCCTGGATTGGTGATCTCGATGTTCTCAAATTCACCCGCAGCATATGCGCC
>CAXAHZ010000020.1:0-12253 GCA_963968875.1 uncultured euryarchaeote | reverse complement strand
AGAGCCCAACGATTTTCTCAGGGCACGTTGATTGGCTCAATCCAATCACAGGAGTTGTTGAATCTGCTCCACAATTGCCTGTTCAAGTCCACATTGAATGGACCGATAACAACACAACAGCCATTGAGACCGTCGATGTTCTTACAAATGCCGGTGGCAATTTCAGCGTTGGACAATTCCTTTATCCAGAGGATTTGACCGTTGGAGATAATACAACATACAGAGTGTATGCAGAAGTGACTGAAATGTTCGCCTTCAACGGCAACCGATCTCAATCCTACTACGTTGGAGCTGAAGCGAACCTTACCGTTGACTATAACGCATGGACTTACTTTAGAAGCGATGAACAACCGTTTTGGTTGGACTTTAAGGCACACTATGCTGCAGATTGGGACCGCGGATTGTTTGACAACCGCGTCAAGAATTCTCCAATAACATTCTCTATCTTTGGAGGACTCTTCGGTAACTTCACTGAACCAACAAACTTTACCGGCCTTGGAAACAATGGATACCGTACAGATGAGAGCGGCTGGGCGTCATTGACGTTTGTGCAAGACCTCGGAATTAGCGGCACATGGAAGCAAGTGCAATGGAACTCTTCGGCAGATAACGGCGTTGGTCAGATCTCTGGCGCTTACGAAGAAATTGTTTGGAATGCACAAACAAATCAACACAACGTTGTATTGGATTCTACCGGCGAAATCGTTCGCTACAATTACACGAATACAAGCCTCCCGGCTGGAGACATTGAAATCGTAGCTAGGGTCTCTCCAGAACTTGCGTTGGAATGGCCGTTCCCGTACCTGAACGGGGATGAAGCAGAACCGTTCTCAGTCCGCGTCATGCACCGAATGAACATTGAAGGAACAATGATCATCGATGGATTAAGTCCAGTCTACTACTACGATGCGACCGTTAACAACGGGGACGGGACCTTTGGTGATTGGGCAACGCTCTTCCATCAACCTGCCCTCGATGCGGCAGGCGTTGATTATAACGCCGTGTCTGCCTTCAAACCTTACCCGACCTCTTGGGATGGTGTGCTAAGCAGTCTTACCGGACAGGCAGCAAGCCTTCGGCCGTTCTTGGCCGCCAACGGCACACATTGGTTCATTGACTTGGTTAACGGTGGAGACTCCGACCTTCCGCCCTGTGGCCCTGTGAACAGAAACGATCCAAACAGCCCAGTTCGCTGTGAGATTGTCCCTGAAATGAACACGGGCGAATCTCTCCAAGTCATTGGAATGGTCACGAACAGGACCAACGATGCTTGGGACCAAGACCCCGTTTCATTGCAGGTAGACGTTGACAAGAACGGACAATTCATCGGTGCCGGTGAAACGGCATTTACACAACGCCCAACAATGGTTGACGGCGACGCAACCTTTGACTACAACTGGTCTTGGTACAGCCAATACGCTGCAGGGACCTACGGACTACGAGTTGACTTTGCAAACTCTGCATACTACTTCACAGGTAATTCATCCACACTTGCAACAACCGGTGCTTACATCAACGTAACCGTTGTTGGAACAACAGACTTCCTCACGACATCCGTGCCTCGTCTGTACCGTAACACCAACACGACCATCCAGGCCAAACTCGTTGATAACTCACTGCAAGCGGTTCGTAATGCCCCGGTCAACTATACGTGGTCATTTGACGGACGGACAGGAGTCAACTACACAGACAACAATGGATTCTTTGAAATTCCATTCAACATCTCCGCTCAGGACGATCTCGGAAATTTCACACTGCAATTTGAGTACCCCGGTACACCATTACTGAAAGGGAATACCGCCTCTCAGTCTGTTTGGGTTGTATCACGAACGTACATGCAAATTCTTGATGCTGAAGACAATATACGGCGTTCAGGCGATAAATGGGATTTCACAGCTCAAGTGACTGACGATAACAAAACCAGTATACGGGATTCTGGAGGTTCAGCATTAACTGGCTCCAGTTCCCCGAACGGTGGTTTAGTTGACGTGATTTTTGAAGGATCTGATTTCCAGGGTACTCTGCACAGACAAGTGATAGCAACAGTTGCACCAAGTGCCGGTGTTGTCTCACTGCCAGAGATTGAATCCGATGGTTCACATCTGTGTTTCTACGATGGAAACGGAGACGGGACGCCTGACAGAGACGTTGATGGCGACGGGCTTGAAACTGAGGAAACAATCGGATGTTTGAAGTCCAACATCAGCCCGTTAAGCCCACAGTTGCTGCGCGACGACCCTGAATCATTCCTGCCTGATGGATTCGGGCCAGTGAACGTCATTCTACGATTCCAGGAAACCCTTCCAAACGAAGGCTGCCAAGAATTGGAAGTCAGCTACCTCGGTATCCAAGGAGCTTGGGACCCATGTCTCCAAGTTCCTGGAAACGACCACTTCCGATTGATCATGACGAACAATGCGAACGGCTTCTCGTTGATTGGCCGCACTGTAATGACCGTCGATGACCAAATTGTGTACACAAGTGAAATCGATCCACTGACCGGTGAAGTTATTCCAAAGCCAATGATCGTTACAGGACAACTAACTGACGAACTCGGGGTTAACCTCACTGACCGGTCAATCCGTGTGAATTACGAAATGGTCAACGGTCAAACCGGCCCGATAGCCTGTCAACCCGGCACCACTGATGGTGACGGTTACTTCGATATTACATGCCCATTGTCCGACGTTATGGCGGGTAAGGCCAAGGTTACTGTAACATACTCCTCTTACGACAATAACGACGCATATCGCTATGACAACAAGACGGTTCAAACAGAATTTGATGTGTTTTCAAACTCTACTTTACAGATTACTGAAGTTGGGCCGTTCATGTCAAGCGTTGACCAGTTCATCGCACCGAATGGATCTCGCTATCCTGTGCTTTACCTCAAGGAATCGTTCCACGTGGACGCCTTCCTTGCCCAATCCAACGGCCAGTTTGTTGGTGGAAAGTGTTTGAACATCTACCTTGATCCTGAAGAAAACATCCGTCCACTTGCTACCATTCGCACGAGTAACATCGATGGCAGCATCGAATGGTTCAGTGCTAACGCTGATGATAACCCGTCTCTACGAGGCGTTGAGACCACCGGAGGGAAACTGGAAGGATTCCGCATGCTCCGTGTTGCGTTTGAGCCCGACAGAAACGTGCCAGGTGGATGCGATAAAGACAACTCCAATGCGCTAAACGGCTCTGCCATGGAAGTGGAAGTTCTTGTTCGCTCTAGAGTGGACATTCAACTCAAGAAGACTTGGAGCAATACTGGAGACAATGGCGCTGACGAAGGTGACCAGATTTATGGAGAAGTTGCATTGCTCCGTAATCGTCTTGACCTTGCTGTTGAGAATGAAGAAGTAATCTTCGGATATCAGTACTTTGACACGAACTCCAGCGAATGGGTCCTGTCATCATTGAACAACAAATCCCGTACAAACGAGCAGGGAATCGCCTCCTTTACTTGGGACTTTACAGGATTGACTTGTGACGGCGTTCCAGGTTGCAGTGGAGAATGGAGAATCACTGCATATTACGAAGGTTCGACCTACTTTGCAGCATCAGATGACAACATCACCCACGAAATAACCTACTTGGAAGGAGGCGATGCTCTTGGTGGTAACGGACTGCTTTCACCTGGCAACCTTGTCGCCTTTGCGATTGTGTTGATGTCCTTGTTGATTGCCGGTGCCGTGTATTACCAACGGGTTCAGGAGCGCCGACAGGTGCAAGCACTGCGTGGTATTCTAACCGACGCAATGATGCAACTTGAAGCAAGCAACGAGTACATCGCAGCGATCTTTGACTGTTACAAGAGTCTTGTAAAGCACTTCAAGAAATACGGATTCATGAAGAAGGTCTACGAAACGGCACGTGAGTTTGAGGCTGCGGTTCGCTCCGCCTTCAGCATGGTGCCGACCGACCAAATGGACGACTTCCTTTCCATCTTCGAAGAAGCACGATACTCAGAGCACACCATTGATGCAACTCACCGAGACCGAGCCATTCAGACACTAAATGCCATCACCAATTCGTTGACGATGTCGTTAGGAGAAGAATCAGTGGTGAAGCGTGTTGACATTGCCAGCCTGTATGAGAACCAAACCAAGGCCGGACAATTCGTCGCAGCCGATGGGACAGTACGGCAAGCGGGCATCGTTGAAGGCGAAGGCTCAGATTTCAAAATCTGAGACCGCTTGAAGACCTAGAAAGGGGCCATCCTAGCGAAAGCAAGAGCCAAATTCGCCTTAACCTTCAAAGGGTGGCGCCGATGTGTCGGTTCATGGAAGACTGGAAAGCTCTCATCGACCAAGCCATGCAAATTGAAACCTCAGACACGATCGGTGCACACGGATTGTACGAATCTGCCGTTCGGGCCGCTCTTGCGCAATCGCAAATGCTCCTCGGAGACGTTGAGGCAGCTCACATCATTGAATCCATTTATGGTGCTTTGGTAGCGTACTCTCAAACCGTCATGCTGAGAATGAAAGCAGAAGACCCGGAGGCGGGCAGTCCAGACCATGCATTCCGTGCAGGACAAGCTTACGGAGTGAGTTGCATTCTCAACCACCTCATTGACCGCCTTACCGATGTCGCAGGAATTACTGCTTTAGGTGCCCTGGACGATTTCTCAGATACCTTGCATGATGAAATCATCATTCAAGCCCGTGCGGCAGGCCTTACGGTTGAACTGTTGGATGCAAAAGGCGAAATCCTTCTCGAGTGATAAACCACGCCCAAATCGCCCTACTGCAACGGCTTAAACCGATGGACAGCGGCGCGACGGCATATGCTGGCGCGTCGGTGGCTTCATAATGGGAGGGACGGTCGGCGACTTGCTTCAAAGCATCGAGGGAGTCAAATGAGTAACCCAGAACGTAAGACAAACGCCCGACTGGTCGACATGATCGGCCAGTTGAAAGCCCAGTCTCGCGACACCGGAGCAGCTGTTTGGCGAGATGTGGCTATGCGACTTTCTAAGAGTCGTAAAAATTGGGCCCAACCGAACCTTAGCCGTGTAAGCCGCTATGCCCCCGAGGGTGCAACCATCCTCGTTCCTGGCAAGCTGCTCGGCTCAGGGGAGTTGACCAACGGTCACACCATCGCCGCCTACAGTGTCAGCAATGGTGCTCGTGAGAAAATAGAAGCCGCTGGAGGTCGTGTTATGACCTACGGCGAGCTGATGACCGAAAACCCAACAGGCAAGGGGGTTGTTATCCTTGGATGAAACAACCTACGTATTCGACGCCGACGGGCTCATTTTGGGCCGTCTTGCATCTGCCTCGGCGGAACTCTTGCTCAAAGCAGCTCGAGAGCACCGAGATGACAAAGTCATCATCATCAACGCAGAGAAGGCAATCGTTTCCGGACGACCTCGCTCTGTTCTTGACAACTATCATGAAAAGTATGCATTGAACCACGCCCGTAAGGGTCCGTTCTATCCTCGTATGCCTGATATGATCCTCAAGCGTGCAGTTCGGGGCATGTTGCCTTACCAAAAGAAGACCAGTGGCCGGCGAGCCCTACGAAACCTCCGTGTTGAAATCGGATGCCCTAGCCATTTGGCGGGGGACCTTCCAGAAGGACACCAACACGGCGATGATAGCAAATTCCGACGAGACCTTCCTGAGCGTTTCATCCGTCTGGGCGATATCAGCGCAGATTTGGGTGCACCAACTCATCGATGGACCGGGGGTGAACAATGATGGCAAGAAAGAAAAAATCAGTCGAATCCTCAGGTAAGCGCAAGACAGCAGTTGCACGAGCATCGGTTAAAGCCGGAAAAGGCCGTGTTCGCGTAAATTCAGAACCTATTGAAATTCTACAACCATCCCTTGCTCGCCGCAAGTCGATGGAACCACTGGTTATCGCCGATGCTATGAAGCGTTTGAGCAAGGTTGACATTTCCGTAACCACGAACGGTGGCGGAATCATGGGACAAACCGACGCAATCCGTACCGCCATTGCCCGTGGACTCGTCCACTACAACGGTGGAGCAGAAGGTATTGACGAAGAACTCCGTGATGAATACCTTCGCTTTGACCGAAGTCTTCTCGTTAACGACCCGCGTCGTAAAGAACCCAAGCACCAACTTGGACGTGGTGCTCGCCGAAAGAAGCAAAAGTCCTACCGATGAGGTGATATGATGATTATTCCAGTACGATGTTTCAGCTGTGGCGCAGTAGTCGCTCACAAATGGGAAGAATTTAAGCAATTGCAAAGCGAAGGTAAAACCGATGCAGAAGCCCTCGATGAAGTGGGCCTCACTCGTTATTGCTGCCGCCGTATGTACGTTGGCCACCTCGACCTCATCCAAGAAGTTGCACCGTTCAGTGCCGCTCGTAGTTGAGATCACAAGGGGCCCGTGGGTTAGCTTGGCCTATACTTGGCGGCTGGGGGCCGTCAGACCCCGGTTCAAATCCGGGCGGGCCCATCCTTGATTTGCCGCAACCCATTGTCCCGTATCCTTTGGTTTGATATGTTGCGGTGTTAACGCAGAATCATGCGAAGCCTACCCGCCTTTATCCTCATCTCATTGATGGTCACGATGACCTGGGTTCCAATGGTACCTGCGGCAGATAGTACAGTCACGGTTAACACAACTTGGACGGGGACGGTTGTCCTTGACGGCAATGTCACTATCGACCAAGGAGCAACATTGACGCTTAACCCGGGCGTAACCGTGGACGCAAAGACCTACTCCATCACCGTTGATGGCATGTTGGTTGCTGACCAGTCAAGCTTCTTTTCTTCAATAACTCCGCTCACTCAGGGTTCGCACGGTCAAGGTCTTTGGGTAGGAATTGTCGTATCTCCTACCGGCTCTGCAACATTGACAGACGTTTCCATCTCAAATGCTTCTGCAGCGATTCGGGTCGAGGGGAGCTTGAATGCAAACGGCCTAGACCTTTTTGACGCATATCGTGGAATTGCAGTTCACGGGGGCTCTGCCGATGTTGATGACTTGAGTGCACACCGAATGGACTACGAGGCAGTCTATTTGGAATCCGGGGATCTTGTTCTTAATGACGCAGTAACCACCGATACTGCAGTTGGTTTAGACTCATCAGGGACAGCTTCTGTAACCGATTTGAGTATCGCTCAAACGGGAATCGGCGTTCGTGCTTCAGCAGGCGCGTTGACCATCGACGGCTTGGACCTCATGAATGCAGCAGTTGGTATTGCTGCAAGTTCAGGGGCAGACATCAACGTCTCTAATGTGAACGGGGAAGGTCTTTCAGTCGCTATTGATGCAGCCAATGCAGATAACCTTAGCATTCACAACGCAGTTCTTTCAGGTCAACGAATGCTTCTAGGAAATGCGGTATCTCTCCTTAATTTGGATGACGTAACCTTCAACGCCACCACTCCAGATTCTCGCTATACAGTGGATGTAAAGTGTACTGGTAATTGCAATTATGACGGGCTTAACATGATGAATTCATCACGAGCAATGACACTCTCCGGAAGCGGCACTCACTCAATTTCTACGAGCACTGTATCGGGGACTCAACAAGCCGTTTATGCGTCGGGAGAAGGTCACTTTTCTGCAACCGATACAACAATTTTCACCGATGGAGTTGGCTTAAACATTCAGACTCCCACCTCCACATTGGCGTCGACACATGTGAGTCTAGGGGGGGCTCAAACAACAGGAATTGACGTGTTGGCGGGCGCCCATGATTGGGATGGAATAACAGTACACAAAACATTCCAATCTGGAGATACATCATCCATCGGCGTGAATTCATGGTATGCAGATCTAACCGTCGGCTCACTCGTCACTGAGAACACCTCTACGGGCCTCAAGATCGAGCGAGGTACTGCAAACGTTGAGACCTTCACCGCCCACCAAGGCAAAAATACAGGCCTCCACCTCATCAACACCGAATATACTGGCGAAACCATCTCCACCCTCGCTCAATACAATGGCGTACTCTTGGAGGGTCAATCACATCTTCAAGCAGTCAATCTTTCTGGCAATCTTCACACCGTTGCCCTTCTTATTGAGGACACCTCAAGCGCCACAGTCCGGTTCTTTGAGCCGGTCAATACGGCTCAAGGTTCAGGCGATGCCTCTGGCACGGGAGTTCTCTATTACGGAAGTCAAAGTTCCCCGGCAGTCAATCTTGCTGAATTCTATTTTATGGAAGAAACACCGGTTACTTTCACCGATTTAAACGGCCAACCGCTTGAAGCCAATGTCGTTGCCCACGGATTTGAATATGTGGCCAATTCAAACGGAGCACTGACCCTCCCACTTTCTGAATCCGGAGCGGTTGTTGATGCCACCTACCAAGGAGCCGGGGTTCGCGTCGTGTTAACCGGCGGCTACATTGGGCAATCAGTACAAGTCCCGGTAATTCCTACCGGAGATTGGACCATCCCTTCCAACAAAGTTGTCATCCTTGGAGCCCGACCCGATGGAGCCGCACACCAACTCACTGGAAGCCTAACGATCTCAGATAGCTCCCAACTCACTTTGGCCAATACCACTCTCATCGTCCCTCCTTCAAAGTCGATTACAATTCTTGGAACTGGTGTGTTGGAGGGGGAAGCAAGTACCGTACAATCCCCAACACTTTCTATCTCCCCCCAAGGACGCATCGGTACGACCAGTAGTGCAATACAGGAAGATAAATTCTTGTCGATTCAAGGTGATGTTTCGTGGAATTGTGGAGGTCAGAAAGAGGTAAGTGGCACTCACTTTGATGGCAACCTAACGCTCCAGCCCTATTGCCAACTTCAACAGAATGAAGGCAGAGTCCCGAGTCATGTTTCAGTCATGAATGATGCTAAGTTTGAAGCGTTTTCTTGGGCATATGTGACGGTACTTGACAAAGGAAATCCAGTTCAAGGCGCCCTTATCTCTGTATCAGGGGCGTCAACCCAAACCAACAGTGAAGGGGCTGCCTCAATCAACCATCCTTCTCTTGTTGTTGACAGCAACGGCGAAACGTGGAGTGGAATCATAACGCTGACAATTTCAGCAAACGGCCTTCAAGATTTCATAACATGGGATACCAATGTTTCCTTGCAGAACACATTCATGGCATCAACACTCCCCTCTGGAACTGTAGACAACTGGGTCATCCTTGAAAAGCAATGGAGCCCCTACACATTATCTTCTTCCCTCATGTTGTCCCGAGATGCTACCCTCACAGTCCAAGACGGCGTTTCCTTGCGCGTATCCAACGGTGCGACCATTACCGTAAACGGGACGATGGATGTTGGAGGGGCTACACTTTCATCAACAGGTTCAGGCGCTCGTTGGGGCGGCCTCATTCTTGGAACATCAGCAGGAGCCTCAATCGACCTTGCTGGAACGACTCTTGTGGAGGCTTCACCAGCAGCAACCATATCTGGAGACGGTTCGTTCGCCGCAGACAATTCGTTCTTTGCACGTTCCTCCTCTGAAGCTCTCATTACGGTTCAAGCGGGAAGTAATGCAGCGGTTCAATTGAGGGATTCACACCTTCAAGATGCAGGCGATGGCTGCCTCCGGACCTTCCAATCCACTGGAACATTCACCTTGTCCAATGTTACGCTATCAGACTGTGGAGGGACAGGGCTGTGGGCCCGACAAACCTCACTTGCAGTTACGGATGTCGTATTGGGTGAAGGCATTGACCAAGGGCTTGACTTAACGGGCGTTACAGGGTATGTGGACGGCGTTCACGCCCAAGCATTTACCGGCGCATCCTCTCTTATCTCAATGAATGCGGTTGATGGCACGTTCCTTCTATCGGATGTTAGCGGCCTTACCGGCGCTCAAGGCGGTATTGTAGGGTCAGAAAACAAAGCACTGAATCTTCAGAACATCAATTTGACTGGCGCACCGGGGATCGATATTGATCGCAGCGCAGGCACCATCACAGACGTCCACCTCTCCGGGGACGGCTCGGGCACTGGCATGGTGTTTCATCATGGGCGTTCTTTAGACACGCTGTACTTGACAAACCTAACAACTGAACAATTTTCGGTAGGAATTGGCTTGCATTTGGACCCCGAAGAACAAGCGACCCCTCTTGTCATCCGCCAAAGCACACTCGTGGCAAGCACCTCGTTGGCAACTGAAGGCTACGACGTGCGCCTTGAAGACACGACTCTTTCAGGAGGCGTTGAGAATTACGGCGCTCACGTTGATTTTGTTGATGGAACTCACGGCGGCATTACTGTAACCGAGGGCGGCAGTTTCCACGCATACCGAACCTTTGTTCTTGACGCTCAACGAAGCGGGACACCGTTGAATGCAGATTTCACCGTACAATTCCCAAATTCAACACTTCCAGACATGACCTTGTCCGGCACGACAGTTGATGCAGAAATCTTGGTGCAAATGGTTACGGATTCATCCGATACCACTGCATCATCAGCCGAGATTACAGCCCTAGCACCTGGTTCACCTGCCGCTAGTATTCTTGTTGAGTCGCTTTCAACTGCAAATAGAACGGTGACGATTGCACTTGTTGTAAATCAGGCACCAACTGCAGAACTTACCGAGCCGTCCTCTGGCGAGCGTGTGATGGAAGGCGACTCTATTCGGGCCGCAGTTACGGTTCAAGACGACATAGACAATGCTGAGGATTTGACAATTTCTTGGAATATTTTTGATGTCTCTGGCAATTCAGTATTGCAGGGCGGAGATGAACCAATGTACAACATCACCGACCTAACTGCAGGCTTCTACGTTATTGAGGTGACTGTAACCGACAATTACGGACTGTCATCAACAGACTCCGTGGATATTGAATACACCCTTCTTGATACCGATGATGACTGGCTGGTTACTTGTTTGTCAGACACCTGGTTTGACTCGACACTCGGCCGTCCATGCGGCCCCGACATTTATGATTTGGACGATGATAACGACGGATTTACAGATTCTAAAGACGCATTCCCACTCGACGCCTGTGCACGACTGGATACCGATGGCGATACACAACCCGACGACATCGACTGCCCAGAGGGAATGACGACATGGCTTACGGTTGACATGGACGATGATGGCGACGGGATACCCGATACGCTTGAAGGCGTTGAACAAAGTTCAGGGGATGACAATCTCAATGCCATCATGGTTGTCGTTACACTCTTTGTTGTAATTATTTTGATATTCATCGTCCGTCTTCGTAAAGGAGGCCCGGGTGAATTCACTCCTTTGGACGAGACACATTTGTGAGGGGCTGACCTTTTGGCATCACTCCCAACGTCAGAGCAGGTCGCCTTTGCAGCAGTTGGTATTCTTGCCGTAATTCTTGCATGGGACGCATTTTGGCTGACGCGTCAACGTAGGGATATACCGGATCTCGGTTCTTTGCCCGAGGGCGGATTTGCATGGAAGAGTGAAGGGTCCCATGAACTGATTCGTCAATGGGGAAATCTTGGTTCAATGGCAGCCATGATGGTCTTACCTTGGGGTCTTCTCGAAGCGAGCAATACGCCGATTATCTACGCCATTGTATGGGATGCACTTTTGGCCCTTCACCTCATTTCTCTTACTGTTCCGAAGAGGTATGCGATCACGTCCACTCATCTTTTTGCCGATGGGCAACGCTATGCTTGGGAGCGACTGCGTCTTGCGAAGCGGCAACCTAAGCGAAGAATCATGCTTCATCGAAACGGTTGGGGGCCGTTTGGCCCACTTCCACTTGGGGGTGACCAAGAATCGCTAGCGATAGCGAAGGAATACATACGCGCAATGGAACAAGCGCGCAACTCCAAACATTTCCCAAATGTAGAGCAGGAATGAAGCGTTATTCTCTTGTGGTGCCATCGCTTGGGCTGGATATGGAATGGACACGAAGTGGAGATGATGTCTTTGTTCGCCTCGACCCCGGTGAAGAAATACATGCCACATTGCAGCACCTAGCTGACGAAATTGGATTTGATGCAGCCGCCATTACAAGCGGAATTGGACGAACTCGCAACAGCACCTATGGCTACATGGATGACAACCACCACTACCACAGGGTCACTTTAGATGGAGGAAGCGAACTTGTGACCCTACAGGGGAATCTAGCCCGTCGAGAATCTGGAGAGGCGTTTACCCACCTTCATGCTACGTTCTCTGACGATGACCTAAAGCCCCACGCCGGACATATGTTTTCTGCTACCGTTCATGTGGTCGCCGAAATCCACCTTCGCTTGCTCACCGAGGCCATCATGACGCGGTGCCCGCTGGAGAACAGCGAATTTGTGGCCTTGAAGTTTGGTTGAGCGGTTCAAAAGCGATGCTTCTTATCCTGTCGCACGC
>CAXAHZ010000019.1:0-12788 GCA_963968875.1 uncultured euryarchaeote | reverse complement strand
GGGTAAAAGATAGACCAACTTGGCAAGCGCTCTGGGGCCCCAGTGGTGTTTTTCAAGCAATGTCCCATTGTCGTGTACAATGGCAATTCGGAATCCGCGCTGGGCCAATGACCTACCGATTGACTGGCCGGTGTATTTGAAGTAGAGATAGAATGCGGAGATAAAGACGAACCAGTTGACGAAAAAGAAGGCGGCAGACCTCAAATCTTCACTCAGTAGTTGATAATTGAACAGGGCTGCGAGAAGGGTCCCCCGGGTGAAAAATGAAAGTACGATACTGATGAGAACAACATCGAGCATGAAGGCAGCAACCCGCTTCCATGCAGGCGCAATAAGCATACCTTCTGGTGCTGATGCCAACACGCTTTGAGCAAGGGTGCCCGTTCCTTTCACCATCGTTACAGGGCTGTCGGCCATGGTCTAAGGCATGGGTTCTCCTTTGTCAATTTGCGCTTTTAGCTATGAGTTAAATGCCAAGCAAACAAACCGCTTTCATCAGCCCAATCCAAGTATGCACGCCAGTTTGGATCATGGCGGAGTGTGGTTGGATGGCCGAGTATAATCAACCCCCGTTTAGCCCGGGTAATGGCGACGTTAAGGCGCCGATGGTCGGATAAAAAGCCAATTTCGCCAGCATCGTTGGCCCGAACTGTAGAAAATACGATAACGTCTTTTTCGCGGCCTTGATATCCATCAACACTCTTGATTTCAAGTCCGCTGTACCGTTGCCCAGGCTCCCGCCCACCTGCACTTTCAAACAGGTCGGATAAGAGGCGTACTTGCCCGTTATATGGAGTCACAATTCCAATATCGCTCGCTTGCAAATCCCCCATAGCCAGCAATTCATCAACAATTCCGATAACCTTGGCCGCCTCATCTTGATTGGACCGACTCTTGCCTTCCTCGTCCTGTACCTCTGCCCCATCAACCGGGATAAACGCCATTGGACGATCCCAATCGGGCCACAAAAAGCCTGCTGGAGCGGGGCGTTGTTGTGGAGTGCACCCGTCCTCAAGCTTGTTTTCATAAAACCGTGCACTCGGGTATTCGCGCATGATCGGATGCATCCGGTATTGAGTGGTGAGCATTGTTGACTCCATCCCACAAGCGATGAGGCGCTCAAAAAGGGAACGATTCAAACCTCCCTGTTCCGCCCTCCGGCTGATGACCGTTGGAGGCAATTGCTGGTGGTCTCCCACGAGAATCAATTGACGGCATCCTTTGACGATGGGCACGAGGGCACTTGGTTCACTTGCTTGGGTTGCCTCGTCCATGAGTACAATCGGAAATTTCCGTGACTCCAACAAACGGTGGCCGCAACCGATGGTAGTGGCGCATATGACTTCCGCATCGTCAAGAATACTGGCCATCATCGAAGATTCAAGGCGGCGTATTTCCCGTTGATTGTTGCTGATATCACGATGCATCAAACCCTTTTCCTTTCCTTTAAGGGATGGAAGTGCCTTTCGCAGTTGCCGTTGTTCATCGCGCATGAAGGCGAGTTCTTCCTGCAGTGGGTGGTGTTCAATCAGAGCATCAAGGGTCGCCTCCCTCAATGCTTCTCTTACCTTTACTGGCCGGCCGATCCGGAGAGCTTTTACGCCCAAATCCAAGAGGCCTTCAAGCAGATTATCTACTGCAACATTGGATTCTGCCGTAGCCAGTAGAGGCCCGCTGCCCAAGTGAGCCATTGTATTGAGCAAGTGAACCGCCGTGTGGGTTTTACCTGTTCCGGGAGGCCCTTGAATGAGGCTTAATCGTTGGGATAGAGCTTGTTCAATGGCATGTTGTTGAGAGACGTTGAGATGGGAGATATTGGGCCGTGGAGCCCGCAAAGAAGGCTTTCCACGTATATCCGGGGGAAGGGAGGCGCTTTGATTAACATCCAAGACATTAGCGAGCAGTAAATCCCTCAGAACGGTGCCCCCCTCTCCTTCGGTTGAATGAAACGCTATCAGCGCCTCATGCATTCTGTCATGAGCAACACGATTGGCTCCTCTGTCCAGCCGCCAACCGCCTTTTTTGACATCCTTTGGACGTTCCTTAACGACAATTCGGACTCGCGTGGGGCCGCGATCGAGAACCACGCCTTCAACCACTTTCTCACCCCAAGGCCTTGACCGAGAGATGAGAACGATATCGCCTGGGCCAAACCGGTGATTTGGCATACGATCTCCGCGTTGAGTTTCAAAAACAATGATGTCATCACCAAAAAACCGCCCCTGAGGCCGTGCACTGAGGTCAAACATTGCAACTCCTGCCATCACCAGCCGTTGTTTTGTCCATGTTTTCCAACGTTCCTCCACAAGCTGAGTTTCATCGTCCAATTCTTGTTTGATAAGTTCAGTAAATCGTTGAAAATGGTCTTGGCTTCTGCGCCATCGGTCAGGCATTGGCTCTCCCTTAACCATCGGAACTTCCGGCAGAGCCTTGTTGTTCATCCGACGAACTGAACCTTTGCGCCCCATCGGCCCAACCAAAGCAACCCGCTTCATCAGCATATGCCTATTGAACGATTCTTTTCCGAATCGGGAAACCCGCATTCTTAAACCAAGAGTTTACTGCCAACGACCGGTTGGACATATGTTTGGACGCAAGAAGAAGGTTGCGGAGGTCGTTGGCCACCCTTGCCCCTATTGCGAATATGTTAACGAAGAGGGTGCTGAGAACTGCGTTCAGTGCTATTATTCCCTCAACAAATCAGCGCGAGAACAACCCATGGCCAAACCTACCTCTTCCGGTGATGAAATCATGAGCCTGCTCCTTGGAGAGAACGAAGCGATTGAAGAAAACATGGAAGTAGTTGAAGCGGTCCTTTCCCTGGACGAAGTTATGGTTGATGTAGACCAATATGAACTGCCTCAATCGCCTGCTCATGAAGGTGAAGAGGCAGCTCCTGAATCGTTTCAATTCATTGAAGGTGCAGGCCCAACGCTCTCTGAAACGGTCGCGAGCATAGAAGAGGAAGAAGTTGAACTCCACCCCAGTGACGCCCCGGATAATGCGGTGATGTTTGAAATCGAAAAAGTCGACCCGTTTGACGAGGTCGCAGAACCGGTACACACCGGCAAAGGTGGATTGTATTCAGCCTCAACACCGTCTGCCAATGACGACGACCTGTTTGGGGCAGTTGGCCCCATAACAAATACCGTGACTCCTGAATTACCGGACTTGCCTGAGAATGAGGCGCCCTCTCTCACTCAAGTACCTGCGGTTGAACAACCGGTGATTGAAGCACTACCAGACCTCCCGGGTGACGATATCCCGCTCCCCTCAACAACCTCTACTGAAGCAATCACTTCTGCAACACCACCGCTGCCTGATACTGAGAGTTTGGACCTTCCCGAACTGCCCGGAGACGAACCACAGCAGAATACACCGCTGCCTTCCGAACCTCAACAAGCCGATGAAGCACAAACAGAAGTTGCTGCCCCTCCAGTCCAGAACAACCGTATTTGGCCTTGGCCCGAAGGGAAGCCGTGGGACGACCATCGCGTCTACCAAGAAGTGGTTGAAGCGATGGAACACATCAAACACGGAAGGATGAACGAAGCTGCAACTACACTCGATACTTTGGGCCCACATTTGCATGAAAACCTCAACATGTTGCTCCACATCTCAGTCCTCATGCAGCACCTCGGCCGTCACGATCATGTCAAGTGGACGTTGGACATGGCTGCTTATGTACATCCAAACCATCCGGAAGTTCATCAAGCACGAATGCAGATCCTCGGGTAGGTAAAAAACATGGTCCAAACGCCAACATTGGAATCGGAGAGAGGCATTCTGCTAAATCCAGCCAAGAATGCTATTTTGACCGACCTTTTGGAAGCGTATCATGAAGATTCTGAAGCGGCTCAAACCGCCCTTCCGTGGCTAAATCCAAAAGAGGACATCCGTCGTCAATTACGAGATATGCTCTTCGATATACAGGCTCAAAAGGGCACGGACCAACTTCATTTTTGGTCCATACACGACTCCAGCACAAACCAATTCATTGGCCTTCTTGGCCTTGGTGATGAACTGCAATCCTTGCATGCCAATTACAACCTTGGATACTGGGTTCGCAAAAACCATCGGAAAAAGGGAATTGCAACCGTTTGCGTAGACGCTATTTTTGAATGGCTGAAAAGCAGAGAAGAAGATATCGTTGTGGAAATAGTCGTTCATCCACACAACGAAGCAGGCCTAGCTACAGCCGAAACGATTTGCAATCGGTGGAACGGTGACCGCCTGGAGGAATTTATTGGCATTGAATTCAACGAACGAACGGTCCCTCATCACCTCCATCTCGTCAATATCGGATAAGGTGGAACGATTTGAGAACCTGGTACACCGTTGATAGCGATGATTTTCGTCATCTCCCCTGTTATCAGGGTCATCCGGTAAGGAGCACCAAAGACTGCCCTCATCCTGGAAACGAGTTATCTCCCGAATTTCTTCTCGGATTGGAAGGTTTTCGTCATTGGATGGAGCGTCACGAACATGCAGTGACGCTCTTTCTTATCACCGACCTGCTTGAAAACAGTATGTTCTACGAATTGTTTCGAGACCTGCTTGATGCGTTCGGGCAACGGCTAACGATAGGGTGTCACGGACACACACATCGCTCATGGTCTGCATGGGGGGAGGACGTGGAGGGTTTCGGAGCAATGCTAGCCACCTCAACAGCTCTTCTCAAAGAACATGCGGGAACTTCATTCCGGCCTTACTTTAGAGCCCCGAATGGATACATAGCGCCTTGGATGGCACAGGTGTTGTCCAAACATGGTTACCTCGTTGATTCCTCTGTCAATCCTTCACGGATCACACGGTACAAAACCAGCGGTTTCTCTTGGAAAGCAGTGAATGACGCAATGATTGACGCAGCGGTTCTTGAACGACCTTGGAAAACAAGATTTGGTTTACCGGTAAACGGACCAGCACTGTTTCGTTTTCCACTCTCGTTAATTGCCAAAAAGCCGTGGAAGGTTCGACCGAAGCCTTTGTCTTCGGATGAAATTGATGTCGTCGGTGACGAGAGGACCCCTCTCGTAACGCTTTATTGTCATGTTTTAGATTTCGCAAGGAATGGAGGGGCATGGAGGCCACCAGAGTGACCATCCGATGCAACAAGGAAAAATACCCCTTCGGCTAAGAATAGGGCATGTCACCTGTCAACTTCGCCGAAAAATACTCAAAATTTAGCGACCATTGGGCTCCAAAAGTAATCGCTGAAATGAACGATTACCAATTCAAACTTGTCAAAATACTTGGGCAATTTGTATGGCATCATCACGAGAATACCGACGAGGTGTTCATCGTCGTTAAAGGGGCGATGAGTATTGAATTCCGAGATCAAACCGTCCATCTCAGCGAGGGAGAGATGTTTGTGGTTCCTAAGGGAGTAGAACACAAACCGTTTGCCGACAAAGAGTGTCAAGTTCTCCTTGTTGAGCCACGCGGTGTTGTCAATACGGGGAATACCGATGGTGAACTGACATCCGAAAATGACATTTGGGTCTAAGAATTGGAACACGACCCGTGAGAATCACTCGGATTCCTCGTCCAGTGGCCCGTGCCACCCGCGATAGTGCAAGATACTGCCGACCCCCCAAAGCCGGACATCAACATCAATGCCTAACTTAGAATTCGGGTCATCTTTGTCCAAAGGCCATTCCTCAATACTGGCTTGAGGCGTTAGAAAACCGGGTATTGGAATCAACAAGCGCCCTCCGAACAGGCGAAGTGCTGGATGACTGGATCGAATTGAAACCCCTCCATCAGCACGGACTGAGGGCGTAAGACGAACGCGAAGAATGCCGGTTGAACCCAAATCATCAACGATATATTGGTTGTTAGGGCGATAAAACATATGAGCATCAAAACGACGAACGATTGGAGGGTCGTTTGGCCGGGAAGCTGGGAAATAAAACCGACGGAGCCACCGCATTCGTAATTGACCACGACGATCGGTCCAGGCCTCGTGATTGAGTTCAAACGGAATCTTTGTTCCAGTATTGGGGAAAATCGCCTGCAAGAAGGCCCCGGCATGGAGAAAAGGCCCCGTGACCAATCCGACCAATCCTTTGGGACGCTCTACAACGTCCATCTCTCCGACCCATTTGTGCCGGCCTGGTGTCAAGAAATGCTGCGCTATGGTCGGGTGGAGCGCCTCTTTTTGATGTTCAAGCAACTCAAAAAATGGCGTCGGCAGCGTTGCTGACTCATTCTCTACAAGGGCTGGAATTACCCCGCCGCCTGGTATTCTACGACGCTGTTCTGTGGGTCTGCCCCGCTTTGCAGCTGGTAATTGATGTGCAAACAAACCACTGACCATACCGATGCTGCATACTGCTAAGATGAACCATGAATGTTGGCCCCAATGTGCAGCGTCAAAAGCAAGCCCTGCAAGTGTGGTAACGGCAACTGCCCACCCTTCCCAACGTTCTGAAAAGAGGAGCAAAGAGACGGTTGAGAGGAGAACAAGAGTAGCATGTAAGGTGGTTGAACCGTACGCGGTTTGAGAAGAAGACGGATTGTACAGGTCAAGCGCTGTATTTGTGCCAAGTAGATTGAGAGTAAACAGCGTAAGAATTGAGAAAAACGCGCCTCTCACCGTTTGCTGGAGCACCCACTTTCGAAACAACAACTCCGGGGACTGCCCCGTTTCAACCCACAATCGTAAGCGATCAAAACTCCATTGTGTGCCCCATGCCATGAGCGGGCGGAAGATACGGTCAATGCCTTTTCCAATCGCCCCGCCCCGAACTTCATAATTGAATAGCGTCCAAAATCTCACAAAATCGCCTTCCTTTCTCCACATCCAGCCACCTGCTCCTGAACGAATCAGTGATAGCGGATGTTCCGAACCAAACCGTAGGCCGCTGCTTCTTCCGTGCCGCTCTCCTGCAGATTCCCCCCAGCCGGTAATTTCCATGCCAAACCCAATCCGTGTAGCATATCGGAATTTGGAAGCAGCGTGTTGGCCAGGCACATTGAGAGAGGTGATGCTTGTGAAACGAATGTCCCAGCGAGCGTGTTGGTCCGGGTCAAGCGCAAGGTCCCAAAGGGGGTCAATTTCGCTACGGATGAGCGTTTCTGCCCCTACTTTACGACTCATTGTTGGCCACCTTTTCTTCGTCTGGAATTCGCTGCATGGCATAATCTAAATTGAGGACGTTGATGCCAAACAGATGGATCGTGTGACGCGCCCATCCGCTTGGCCTCGGATTGAGTTCTTCCAATCCTAAGCCCTCGGGAGCCCCGCCGCGACTGGGGGGCCAAAGAACCAATTGTTCGGCCAATGGAAGACGATAGCGGAAGCGGCCTCTATGCAACCAGAGGCCTTGGTCTTCGCTGGGCGCTTCCCGTGCATGACTGGTAATAACGAGTCCATTTTCTCCGACCGGTTGACCGTCATGAGCGGTATCCTCGGCATTGGGGTGGCGGACCAGAAGCATTGCCGTGAGGTTTGAGCCGGGAAGCGGTAAGCCGGTTCGCATCATGACCCCGGATGGAGTTAGCACGTCACTGTAAGCGGCGACGTACATTGGCGAACCATCGGGATAAGTTCGTACCGAAAGCCTTGGATTAGAATCTCCATCAGTTCTCCAAGATTCTGCCGACCCAGGAGGAGGAAGCGGCCATAATTCACTTTTCAGAACATGAATACCATCGGCCTTGGCAGGAGGAAAACGCATTTGTTTTAGGATGGATGAAAAGATGGCCCAAAAAGGCGCACCAAGGCGGCCTAAAAAGGTCCAATTGGCCCTGAACAACAAACGGAATTCGCTTGTCGATTCGAAGAAAAACCTCAATTCCTCATCGACGGCTTTCGGGTCAAAATCCGCACGTGCATACGCATCCAAATCTTCCACGAGTCCTGCTGGATTTGCTGGGTTTTGCAGAGGGGAACCAAGCAGGCGCTCAGCCCCAGCAATTCCAACGCTCAATCCACCTGCACGAACTCCGGAAAGTGCGACGCCACTCAATCGCCCTCTGAACTGCGGCCTGATGAGAATGAAACCGAGAAGAGCGGTGATGGCGAAGCAGACATTGACCAAACCGTGCCAACGACGCATATCATCGAGAGAAAGGTGGTTTTCTCCCAACGATGTTGCACCGCCATCAAGAGCAAACCATGCGGCGGCGGTCATGGAAACAACCAAACAACCAGCAGATATCAAGTGCAAAAGACGTTGTGGTAACTTGGCGGATGGGTAAAACAGACCTTGGATAAGAATGACTGAGAGTCCGGCCATTCCTGCAACAAGAGTCCAAGCGGCAAGGCGTTCAATCCAAACCACTCCCGTTACTTGGGATATCGTAATGCCGAGGGCAGTGAGTGGAATCCCTGCTAAAACCAAAACCAGTGTCCACGTGTTTAGCGTACCAAAGGGAGTTTTGGATGGAAGAGATGAATTCTTATTCGCTTTGCTGAAAACAGAATACCTCAAGGCCATACCTGTTGCGAGAGGGGCAGCTAATCCGGCAAAGTGGAAGTGTATGGCCGTTAACAAAATCACAGGTTCTTGGAATCCAAAAGGGGCCCACCCCCAACGACTCATCGCCAACCAAGCACCACCAACAAACAGGAGGATTGCCCCGCCGTCAACTGCGAGGTCCTCCCACGGCTGTAATCCTCGCTCAAGAAGACGGAAAAGACCGTGAATGGCAATAAGAAGGCAAACGAGAACCCAAGGCATCACCCGGATAAGTGCAGCCAATCCGGGTTCAACAAACCATGAAGTCGGAAGAACAGCAATTGCAAACGGAGCGATTGCAACGGCTGCTCGCCACGAATAGGAATGGTTACCGTTGCGGTCGGGTGCCGAGAGGAGGACAAGAGATAGGGGTACGACGATCATTGGCCCAGAGAGAAATGCAAAGGCAACTGCATCCATGTGCTCAGGCTGCATAAATGCTAATCCGATCCAAAAGAGGGTCCCAATACCTGCTGTGAAAAGCGCCCCTCGCTCCCAGCGATCAAATGGAACTGGAAGATGATCACTGGCCAATGGGGATTGGTTGTCATCCACCTCTTGCCCCATGGCCGTGCGTTGGGAACTGAAGCAAAGGTGTTTTGCATCAAAGAATACCTGAAGAGGTTGATCTTTTTTGGATTCAGAGTTCTGTGATGTCAGTTCTTTCTGTGGAAATTCCGAAGTTTTTCTCGGCGGTTGCGTAAACCTTGTTGGTAATTGAACCGTCTCTCACAAGCGATGAAAGCGCAGCTAACGCAATCGCTGCGCCGTCGATTTCAAAGAAGCGGCGCAGTGCTTCACGGGTATCCGAGCGACCAAATCCATCCGTTCCCAAAACCGTGTAATGGCCACTGACCCACTGGCGAATCATATCCGGTACTGCCGCCATGTTATCGGAAACTGCAATCGTAGGAAGCGGCTCGGAAAGCATCTCCTCAACCCATGGCTTTCGAAGTGATTCGCTGGGGTGAAGCCGATTCCACCGGTCACATTCAAGGCCTTCTCGGCGCATTTCTCCGTACGATGTTGCAGAGTATATTTCACAACGAACGCCGAATGTTTCGAGTTTCTCAACAGCGTCCAAGACCTGAACCATAATCGGTCCTGAGCCTACGAGGCGAACGACGGGACCGTCCCCTTTTGGTGCGCCGCGAAGCAGGTACATCCCACGAACAATGCCCTCATCAACCCCCTTAGGTTTTGGTGGCATTGGGTAATTTTCATTGTATACTGCAATGTAGTGAATCACGTCTTTATTTTGTGCACACATCTCGTCAATTCCATGACGGATGATGGTTGCTAATTCGTAAGCAAACGCTGGATCCCATGCTCGTACGGCAGGGTTGGTGTGTGCCATCAGCAATGAATGGCCGTCTTGATGTTGCAGTCCTTCTCCATTCAGTGTCGTTCTCCCAGATGTGGCTCCCATCAAAAATCCACGAGCGCGTTGGTCGGCCGCCGACCAGATCAAATCGGCGACGCGTTGGAATCCAAACATTGAGTAGAATGTGTAGAAAGGAACCGTTGGGTAATGATGCGTTGAATACGATGTCGCAGACGCTATGAATGTTGATGTGGCACCTGCTTCATTGATCCCTTCTTCAAGCAACTGCCCTTTGTCAGATTCTTTGTATTTCATCAGTACTTTGTGGTCGACTGGTTTGTACAATTGGCCTTCAGGGTGATAAATACCAAATTCGGAAAACAACGGATCCATGCCGAAAGTTCGCGCTTCATCGGGAATAATTGGCACAACCCGTTGACCGAACTCTTTGTCTTTCATCAGTGAACGAAGAATCCGAACAAACGCCATGGTCGTGGAAACTTCTGTCTTGCCCTTTGTACCTGCATCAAAGTCAGCATAAGCCGTTTCCATTGGGAGGGTGATTCCCTCATTCGGTACAGTTCTTTGGGGCATAAAGCCATCGAGAGCTGTTCGGCGTTCTTTAGCATAGGCCACCAATTCAGGCACATCCTCGGGCATAACGTAAGGATAAGATTCCAAATCTTTGTCTGAAAAACTGAGTCCGAGGTCGTCTCGCATGTACTGCATGGTTTCCATGCCAGCCTTCTTTTTCTGATGGGTTGTGTTTCGTCCAGCGAAGGCAGGACCAAGCCCATACCCTTTGATGGTGCGAATCATGACCACTGTTGGCTGGCCTTTGTGAGCTGTTGCTTGTGCGTATGCTGCATGAAGTTTTACGAAATCATGACCTCCAACATCCGAGCAAAGGTCAACAAGGGCATTGTCATCAAGATGGGATACAAGAGCTGCGAGCCCTTCGCTGTTGAAGAGTTCCTTACGGATGGTTGCCCCGTCGGCAGTCATGATTCGCTGCTCGTCACCGTCGACGAGATCAGCGAGACGTCCCGCCAACAGGCCTTCTGAATCTTGAGCAAAGAGGTCGTCCCATGAACTGCCCCAGAGGACTTTGATGACGTTCCATCCTGAGCCGCGGAAACGTCCTTCAAGTTCTTGAACAATCTTTGAGTTGCCACGTACAGGTCCGTCAAGACGCTGCAAATTGCAATTCATCGTCATAATGATGTTGTCCAACCCCTCTCTACCGGCCAAGGAAAGTTGGGAAAGTGATTCGGGTTCATCCGATTCGCCGTCCCCCATGGTATACCAAACACGTGAATTCGCTGTTGTTACAAGGCCCCTGTCTTCGAGGTAGCGATTGAAGCGAGCTTGGTGGATTGCAGTCATCGCCCCAAGGCCCATACTCACTGATGGGAATTCCCAGAATTCTGGCATCAAACGCGGGTGAGGGTATGAGGAAAGCCCTCCTCCTGCAACTTCTTGGCGGAATTGTTCCATGTGTTCATGAGAAAGGCGCCCCTCTAGCCAAGCACGGGCATAGATTCCTGGCGAGGCATGTCCTTGCCAGTACAAATGATCGCCTGAACCGTCACCGTCTTTTCCTCGGAAGAAGTGGTTGAATCCAATTTCCCACGCGTGTGATGCTGATGCATAGGTTGAGATGTGTCCTCCGATTCCTTCGAAATATTTGTTGCCCCGAGTCACGAGCATCATAGCGTTCCAACGGAGAATGCCGTGAAGGCGTTCCTCAAGGTCAAGATTACCGGGGTAAGTTCCTTGATCTTCGGGATGAATGCTGTTAAGATAGGGAGTGTTGACAACGTCAACGTCAACACCGAGGTCTCTAGCCGCTCCAAGTGTTGCATGAAGAAGACGGAGTGCTTCCTCGCCTCCAAGTTGTTCTTTTACGGCCCGGATGGAGTCCATCCATTCCTGAGTTGAAACAGGATCGGGGTCCGGTTGAGTTGACCGACGATTAAACCCCACTTGATGCCCCCCTTGTAGATGCCTTAATGGTGAGGGTTTTCAACCCCTCGCAATAACTCGTATGACAATTAACCAACCTCCCCTGCTCTTCCACGAGTGGTGGTGAACCATCTGTTCGGTTGCGGGTGTCACTCATAGAATACAACGGCAATACATAAGAACCGACTTTCCGAGCCGGCTTTATGTCCGTTGAGGCTATGGTACAGAAGATGATTGACGATTTGACCGAATCCCTTGTTGATGCTGCAAAGCATGACAAAGGAAACTCTGCAGCTGGTACTCGCGTTCGCAAGGCCATGCAAACTGCAAAGAACACTGCACAGGACGTGCGCAAGCAAGTCCAAGCAGACAAGAACTGAGTTCGATTGGATTTTCTGGGGCGATATCGCCCTTTGAACAACACCCCTTAGTGGATACGTTCATTTGAAACACGCACGAGCCCTGCTCATGCTTCGCCCACTTGAAGGAATACGCGTTCTTGATCTTTCCCGGATTCTTGCAGGCCCCTATGCGGCCCAATCGCTTGGTGATCTCGGTGCAAACGTCACGAAAATTGAAGCCCCTTGGGGGGACGATACGCGAGGGTGGGGGCCACCGTTCCAGAAAGGATTTGATGGAGAGCACGTTGCGTCTTACTTCCTGTCATGCAACCGAAACAAAGACATTCATACCGCTAACATCAAAGAAGACCGCGAGCGGATTCGGTCTCTTATCGCCAACTCAGATGTCGTCATAGAGAATTTCCGCCCCGGGACATTCGAACGGTATCTTGGCCCGATTCCAAAGGAAATCATTCTGTGCAGTATCTCAGGATACGGACAGGACGGCCCACGCCGTGATGAGCCTGCCTTTGACCTCACCATGCAAGCTAGGTCCGGAATCATGTCCATTACCGGAGAGGCCGATGGGCCGCCTGCAAAAGTTGGTGTGGCTTGGATTGATGTCATGACGGGCATGAATGCAGTAAGTGCAATCCTTGCTGCCCTTTACCACAAAGAACGAACTGGCGAGGG
>CAXAHZ010000018.1:0-13212 GCA_963968875.1 uncultured euryarchaeote | reverse complement strand
GGTCATCAACCCAACAATGAACGTCTTGATGTCTTCGTCGCAGATATGGAACGAGTCATCAAAGAACATCATGCGTTGTTTGGCCTACCAAAATGGGGCACGTACACTACGGTGCTTCATCTCACAGACTCAAGCCGAGGTGGTTTAGAACACCTCAATTCTCAAACCTCGATGATGCCAAGAAACTGCCTTTTTCCCGGGCATGAGGATGAGTATCGTGATCTTGTAAGTCTATTTTCGCATGAATACCTGCATCAATGGAATGTTAAACGCTTGCGTCCAAAGAATTTTTTAGATTATGATCTACAAAAAGAAGTGCATACTGACCTCTTATGGTGGTTTGAAGGAGGAACTTCCTGGCTTGGAGACATGCTATGCGTCCGATCGGGAGCTTGGTCGGAAGAAGATTGGAGAAAGGATTTCCAACGTAAAATGAAACGCCATACTAGCAAGAATGGAATGCACAGAGAATCACTGGCTGAATCCAGTCATGATGCTTGGATTCACCTCTATAGAAGCGGACCATACACTCGGGAAAACCAAATATCATACTACTTGGAAGGAGAATTGGCAATCATGTGTTTGGATGTGGAATTGCAGAAAAGAAGCAAAGGAACCTACGGAGCATGTGATTTGATGGCTGAACTTTGCAGACGCTATGCGATTGAATATGATTCAAGCGACCAAGGCGGTATCGATTACAAGTCACTTCGCTCCACCCTGAAAGATGTACCTGGTGGGAAAAGCCTGGGTCCATACTTGGACAGACTGGTGCACAACAGGAAGGCACCTGATATTAACAAGGCAATGCGATTTTTCAAATTAAGTATCGACCCAGAAAAGCCAGAAGATCAGCCTAAGGCATGGCTCGGAGTTGGGTTAAGAGAACAAAAGGGAAAGGTCTTGATCACGACGTACCATACTGGCTCACCGTTGCGAACGTTAAGCCAGGTCGGTGATGAATTGATTGCCATTGATGGGCTTCGCATTAAATCCTCATCGCATCTTACATCTCTACTGAAAGGCCGGCAAAATAAGGACGTTACAGTTCATTTTGTTCATGAAGGCACTCTTAGAAGCGCTGAAGTCAATTTACCTCAACCACCGCAACATGGCGTTAAGTTAAGCGGTAAAGGAAACACGGCGTGGACGTCCTATCTCAAGACCCGCCAGGACCATGATTGAGAGGCTCTAAAAGCACCTCTAATGGAATAAAAATCGGCGGCGTGTCTTCTGCAAGTGTATGTCTACTCGTCTTTGGTGGAAATACCTCACTTGATAAGCTCATTTCGATGACTTCTTCCTTGGAAAGGCTCGTTCTGCCCGAGGCTGGCCATACATCCACACTGATCTCTTCGTTTCCAAGATAATCAACGCAAAGGGCTGGAACTCGGTTCAATCCTAGTTGTACTGCGATAGAGTGACGATGATGCCCGTCCAGGATAGCCCCTGTTTTTGAATCAACAATCAATGGTTTTGTGTATCCACCCCACCGTTGCGTCATCTCAAGCAACTTGTCCCTATTTCGAGTCTTCACCTCTTCATGGGGCTTGAGCCAACTCAACGGAACAAGTTGAACATCTTCTTCTGACCACTCCATATACATCGGAGCAGCCATTAAGGCATAATGGTTTTTCAACCGTGGGCTCTCGTTGGTAGATTGGGACACTTATGATCGAGGCTCATGAGATTCAATTCGGAACAGAGGCTGATGTTGAAGGTCTGTCTTGTCCAGATTCGATATCCGACTGGATCGACAGGCTCCCAAGCGACCTTATTCAAATCGTAAATCAACTCGCTGATTCAGGGTTTGGTGCTTGGGTGGTAGGAGGGTGCGTAAGAGACGCCTTGCTTGGAGTTCCAATTGGAGATATTGACCTTTGTTCGACCTGCCCTCCCGAAACGGTCATGGAGATATTCGGAACCGATGCCATCCCAACAGGCATTGAGTTCGGGACCGTAACCCTCAAGGGAAAAAAACAGCATTATGAACTCACAACGCTGCGAACCGAAGGGATTTATCGTGATGGAAGGAGGCCGGAACAGGTCCAATGGGGAACTTCATTATTGGAAGATCTTAGCCGACGGGATTTTACAATTAATTCAATGGCCGTTGACCTCGCCCGCAAGCAATTGTATGACCCGTTTAATGGTTTAATTGACCTCTCAGAACATACGGTTCGGGCAGTGGGAGACCCCATGCAGCGTTGCGATGAAGACGGACTCCGAATTTTTAGAGCATACCGGTTTTTGGACCGGGGCATCTTAGGCTTTTGGAACCTTGACAGTGAACTTCATAGCGCAATGCAATCCAAACAACCGATATTGTCAAAAGTTGCTATTGAACGCAAATGGGTCGAGTTTCAGAAGATTTTGACCGGTTCCCACGCTGCTGAAGTACTCAATTTAATGACCCGTGATGGCGCTTTACAACACGTTCTTCCTAATGCCCAATTTGTTAATCCAGCCGTACTTTCTCTATTGGAGCAATATGCTGATTCAAGCTGGACTCTCAAGCATCGCCTCGCATTTCTTTTGATAGAGTTTGAAAGCGAAGAAGTACATCGTTCACTAAAGAAACTAAAACTTCCGAATGCGCTACTGAAGAATACATGTGAATTCCACAGCTTTCTCGGAACCGTACCCGAAACACATTCGGCGGCGCTCCGAGTATTCCGTTACTGCCTAAAAGAAGATGCTGAAATGCATTTAAAATTTCAAACTCTCTTAATTGACGCATCTATTTCAGTCCACGGTTTGGGGTCATTGTCCGGTAAATTGGATGATTTAGCCAAGAAATGGATGGAATTAGAACCGCAAAAAACGGGGCATCTATGTCTTGTTGATGGCCACTGGATCATGAACAGAACTGGATTGGGAAAAGGAATACGCCTTGGTAGATTGAAACAATGGATGCACCGACTTCAAATCGAACACGACTACACATCACTATCAGAGATGGAAACGGCTTTGAGCCGTATATCTTGGCAGCACAGTGATCCGACAAAATGGCCTCAATTGCGCTTTCCGTGATGATATCACGGCATCACATTGATGACGGATTGAGGATTGGATACTATACATGGCAGAGAAAATATTGCTTCCTCCACGTCCT
The DNA here is from genome assembly GCA_963968875.1 of uncultured euryarchaeote. Taxonomy (GTDB): domain Archaea; phylum Thermoplasmatota; class Poseidoniia; order Poseidoniales; family Poseidoniaceae; genus Poseidonia. The sequence goes on along the minus strand of CAXAHZ010000018.1, from coordinate 10,097 downwards.
ACCTTTGATGGTCAAGTCATCGCCTTAAGACAGAGAATGGATAGCATAAGCGACGGAAATCGCATGGCAAAATTGCTCAATCAGAACTTCAATACATGGTTGAACAACTCATCAATGTCTGCTATGAATCTCACGCAAGAGTTGGATAAAGACAAGGATGGAATCATTTCTTCAAATGAATTTTCAGACATCTTGGCTAAAATGACCGGAGAGCGACCTCCGGATTGGGTAGTAGAACTCATGTTTTCATTTGTTGATGCAGACCCAAAAACAGGAATACCGGTAGCCAACTGGATGGCTTTTCTTGCTGCAAATGGCCTTGAAATCCCTGACTCCATGTTTGAATTGGACATCCCTCTCGTAGGAACTCTTAGCAGCCAAAGCACCGATTTCTTTGTTGAACAGCCGATGAACATCACTGTCAAATTTTCACTTGACATTGAGTCCTATACCATCACAGTCAAGCAAGATGGACTCGAAAAAGAAGAGATTTTTACAACGCCTGTATCCGAAATGGACGACTCCAGTTCTGATACATTCATCTTGGAGCCCGATGCGCCCGGGGCATACAGAATAACGCTCTCAATCGATGGAAAAGTATTGGATTCAATATCTGTTAAGGTGCAAGAAATTGAGGAAGAAGACTGGCCAGAAGAGGAGGAAGAGCCCCTTGCAGTTGTAGAGGAAGACATGCCCTCACCAATTGAAACCGCTCCTTCAAGCGAATTCTCCTCGTTCATAACCATGGTGGAAAGCACACGTTTGCGTAGCGAGGCACTGAATCTCATCAACGATGCTCCAGCCTACACGCTAAACGGGGTAGTACAAAGTGTAAGTACAACTTTACTCGGAGAGAAGGGCTACAGAAATGGACTTACTGCAAGTTGTTTATCAACAGAAGGTTCCCGCGTACAAGTCATGATGAAATCTCAAGACGTTCCACCTGTTTTGGTGGGAAGTATGGTTTCGTTAAAGGTGCAACCCGTTATGTGGGAAGTTGCAGTTCGTGAACTGGTTTGTAAGGAACTTTGATCACTTCAAAGCCCTTGAGATAACGATTCTTTGGACTTCCTGTGTGCCCTCATAAATCTGGGTAATCTTAGCATCTCTAAAGAAGCGCTCAACCGGGAATTCCTTCGTGTATCCATATCCTCCTAGAACTTGTATCGCTCGCTCGGAGACCCACATTGCAGTATCGCCGGCAAACAATTTTGCCATGCTGGCTTCTTTGGAATGCCGTGGGCCATCGGCGTGATAGTGTTGCTCTTTTGTCCATGCGGCTTTGTAGACCATAAGCCGTGCAGCATCAATTTGAGTTGCCATATCTGCGAGATAGGCCATGATCATCTGATGGTGCGCAATCGGTTTCCCAAATGCTTCCCGCTCATGTGCATACTTGAGAGCGGACTCATAAGCTCCCTGTGCGATTCCTAGTGCCTGGGCAGCAATTCCAATTCTGCTGTTGTCTAAGGCATTCATAGCAATTGGGAAACCTTTTCCAACTCCTTTCAAGACGTTTTCTACGGGTACCTTGCATTCATTGAGAACCAAGGTGCATGTATCGGAGGAACGAATTCCAAGTTTGTCTTCTTTCTTCCCGACTGAAAAACCATCATAGTCGGAATCTACGATGAAAGCTGTTGTCCCTCCGTGCTTCTTAGTGCCGTAATCCGGATGGTCAACGTCTTTTGCAAAGAGAACAATAATTTTCGCTTGAGCTCCATTTGTAACCCACATTTTTTCTCCGGTAAGGAGATAATGTGTCCCATCTTCAGAGAGTTTGGCTTTGCAAACCATAGCCGCAGCATCCGTCCCAGCTCCCGATTCCGATAAGGAGTAGGCGCCAACCTCACCAGCAGCGAGCCGGGGCAAATACGCCTTCTTTTGCGACTCATTACCGTGCAAAGCTATGGTCATCGAACAAAGACCGACATGAACGCAATACATTACGGCGAAAGACGGGTCAACCCGAGCGAGCTCTTCGATGATAATCGACTCCGAGACATCGTCAACCGGAGATCCACCGTACTCTTCGGGAATTGTAATGCTTTGAAGACCGAATTCTATGAACGCTTCCCATTCTTCTGAAGGTGGTATTTGATTCTGGTCTCGGTGTTCAACCGTAGGCGCTAGTACCGTTTCTGCGAAGTCCCGCACCATCTCACGAATCATTTGCTGCTCATCGGTTTCTTGGAAGTTCATGGTTCCACCGTTAGGAGCCAAGATGCCGAGTTTCTTAACCCGTTTGTTTTATTTTGATTGCCACATTTTCCCTCACCCTTCATATACCACCCGCGAGAGCCGCGTCTAAGAGGGAAAACCATGGATGAGGAAATCGTGGAATTTGCTATTGCACACAACAGGAAATATTCGTTGGACCATTTATGGTACCAACAGAAAGACCAGAAATTGATGATTGGGGTCAGCGAGTACATGAAAGTCGAAATCGGCGATGTACTTCGTGTTATTCTTCCCCAAGCTGAAACTGAGATTGACGAAGGAGGGAGCATGTTCTCCCTTTGGACGGCCGACGAGAAAGTTTCGCTTACATCCCCATTTGCGGGAATCATCTCCGATGTTAACGGCGAAGTCGAGATCAGCCCCGACCTCGTTAACGATTCTGCATACGACCACGGGTGGATCATTCTTCTGGAACCCCATGAACTCAAAATGAACCCGGATGACAAGCAAGTGTTGGAAAACCTCTTGGAACCGGATGAATACGTTGAGTACCTTGCTGAGCTCTGATTCGGAACAAGAACATTCAATTTTGTCTTCTTGAACGATGAAGGATGATAAACGAACGGTTGCTCGTGTTGTCATGGACGAACCAATGCTACGATTGCGGGAGAGTCTCGCTAAAGCCCCCATCATTTGGAAAGGCGATTATCCCTACTTTATTCACCCGATAACAGACGGCGTTCCGAGAATGGACCCGGAAATCCTTGAAGCGATTACTCATCTTTCTCAATCTCGTATCGATTGGTCAAAAGTAGACCTACTGCTTGGCATTGAAGCGATGGGACTTCCGCTGACAGCTCCGCTAAGTATGGCGACGGGAATACCGTTGGTGATTGCAAGAAAACGCACCTATGGCTTGGAGGGGGAAGTGAAAATTGATCAATCAACGGGATATTCAAAGGGTGCCATGTACCTCAACGACATTAACAAAGGAGAACAAATCGCGATTATTGACGATGTGCTTTCAACGGGTGGAACGCTAGAAGCCGTCATCGAGGGCGTTCGCAGAGCTGGCGCCGAGGTGTCCCACATCATCGCAGTTGTTGAAAAGGGAGATGGATTAAACCGCCTCCGGTCATTGTATCCCCATATTTCAATACAATCTCTCGTTCGATTGAGGATGGATGGAGAAACCATCGTACTCTTGGATGATGATTCATAATTTGATGGGTGCATTCATGAGGGAGCGGCATCGCCGCTTACTTAGGGAGACGCATGGATCTGAACCGCCACGACTTTGAATTGGACGAGCTAATGGAGCGTATTCGTGCCAATGACAACCGGCTAATTGCCCTGCAGGTCCCCGAAGGACTCAAAATGCAAGCCCTTGAGATGATGGATACCATTGAGACCGAGACCAGTGCACAGGTTGTCCTCGCTGCAGATCCGTGTTATGGGGCCTGCGATTTGGTTCATGACAAAATGCAGTTGATGGGCGTTGAACTTGTAGCTCATATGGGGCATTCCCAGATGAACATTGACTCTGGAATGCCAACACAATTCATTAACGTCACTTACGACGGTGATCCAGAACTTTCCCCAGTTCTCCCATGGCTGAATCAACACCGTGAAATGGCTCGACAACGAATGACTCAACAAGAGCAAAATGATGGACTGACTGAAGAAGAAGCTCAAGAACGATTCATGGATGCTGTTGGCCGAATGGCCCCCTTGACCGATACAAAGCTCGGACTTGTTGGCTCAATCCAACACCTTCACCTCCTACCTCAATTCCACGATCGTCTTGAGAAAGCAGGGTTTGATGTGACGATTCCAATCGGTGGTGCCAGGCTTTCCTTCCCCGGGCAAGTCCTTGGGTGCAACTATTCAGGAGACGACCCCAGTATCGGCCATTATCTCTTCTTAGGCAGCGGAGATTTCCACCCTATCGGTTTAGTTTTACATACTGGGAAGCCTCTCGCTATGCTTGACCCGTATACCGGTGACGCCGAGGAAATGTCTCTTGGACGTATTGAGCGAATCTTGCGACAGCGCTTTGGACTTATCATGAGCGTCCAAGACGCACAGACATTTGGTATTCTAATCGGAGAAAAACCGGGACAAATGCGCAGAACCCTAGCATTGCGCATGAAACGCATGCTTGCCAAGCAAGGCAAGAAAGGGTACCTACTCGCCTTGGAACATGTTGGTCCTGAACTGATTGATTTCTATCCCGTTGATGCGTTTGTCAACACCGCCTGCCCCAGAATTGCCATTGATGACGCAGTGAAGTACCGAAAACCACTCATTACACCGTTTGAACTTGAAGTTGCCCTAGGGGAAAAGAAATGGGAGCTTGGGTATCAATTCGATGAAATACCTTGAAACGAGCGAGTATTAAAGTCCGCAATTCACCTTTCAAGAGGCTGAAGAGAACCACATCTTTTAGAACGGTTGACAAGAGCATTCCCATGTTATGAGCGGATATCTAGACCGAATCGGAGCGGGTTTCATCCTTGCAGACCCCGCAGTTTTGGATTATGACCACCTCCCCGAAGAACTGGTTGGCCGTGAGGAAATCAAGCAAGAACTCGCCTCTAAATTCGCAGCTATTGCATCTCCAGAAGGGGCTTCAAGAGCAGTCATCACAGGCCCTGTCGGTTCCGGAAAAACAGTACTTGCCAAAACCTTCTGTCGCGATTTGATTCGCCACCTAGCAGGGAAACGGAATATTGACGTTGCTCATGTCAATTGTCGCAATGCCTCAACCAGCATGCGTGTTGCCCAACGTATCCTGCATCAACTGGACCCCGGCCATCCCGACAGAGGACTCTCAATGGGCGAATTGCTGCTGAGTCTGAGAAAGATGCTGCGCCGGTCATCAACCCATCTCGTAGTCGTTCTTGACGAAGTTGACCATATGCTACGACGTTCAGGAGATGAACTGCTTTACCAGTTGTTAAGAATTGACGAAGATCAGCAAGGAGCTGGAACTCTTTCGCTTATTCTGATCAGTCAAGAGCAGGTGCTTGATGTACTGGAAACTGCAGTACTTTCCAAATTCGGCAAAACCAACCATATCCGAATACCACCTTACACCAAAGAAGGATTGGAAGCAATTGTCAGACAACGGGCGGAGGATGCATTGGTCCCAGGAACCTGGAGCGATGCAATTATCCGACTCTTGGCGGAGAAAGCGGCTCCGAGTGGGGATGCACGGATGGTCATCGAACTCCTCAACAGTGCTGTAGAGCGTTGCGAGTACCGCCAAGATGCCCATTCTGAGCGTAAAATCAGTATTGAAGACGTTCATGCATTCAATGACAATCTCGCCCTTGATACAGTGACGAGGATTGAGCAAGTTGATGACTTACCCGCTCAAACGATGTTGGCCTTGCTCGCAATCTGTAGGCGATTAAAAACCCAAGAAACCATGACAATGGGAGACGTTGAAGGCCTCTATGCAGTTGTCTGCGAAGAATACGAGCAAAACGCCAAAAGTCACACAACCCTATGGAAATATGTCAAAGCCATCGAGAGTGAAGGGCTCATTGAATCTCGAGTGGCCACGGTTCCTGGTGGAAGGGGCCGCACAACACATTTGAGCATGCCACATTACCTTCCAGCTGACCTCGCAAGTCGGTTGGAATTGCTTCTTCCAAAGCGTTTGCGATGAATTACAAGTCAATGCACCATACGATGGGGCTAAATACGGGTCGTTAGTCCGAACATCTCGTAGAGGTGCTCGAATGTCCGGCAAAAACCAATCCGAATTCATCGCAGTGGTCAACGATACCAACCCTAAAAACGGTGGAAAATCGTATTCATTGAAGATTACTGGTAACAATCATGCCCAAATCCTAGGAAAGCGAATCGGCGATGTCGTTGATGGAATCTTTGTTGGAGAAGGCGAACAAACCCTTTCCGGTTACAAACTTGAGATCACCGGAGGCTCCGACAAAACTGGAACTCCGCTCCGAAAGGATTTGGAAGGCGGCTCCCGACAATCCATCCTCGTAACAGAATCAACCGGTTACAAGGGACAGGTTATCGTCCACAAGAAAAAGGGCGGCGAGAAAAAGCGATTCCGCTACAAGCCTGACGGTCTACGCCGACGACGCACATTCCGTGGCAACACCATCACCCAAGATACGCGCCAAATCAATCTAAAGGTCGTTGAAGCTGGCAAGAAGCCACTCAACACCATTCTTTCCGCTGAATCAGAGGAAGCATCGGAGTGAAACCCGAGAGGGATTTCGTAGTAAAGAGGTGAGGGAAGCATGGCACGAGAGCTTCCCGCACAACCCGAAGTCAACATAGGTCTAGTTGGCCATGTCGACCACGGAAAGACGACCTTAACTCAAGCACTTTCCGGAATTTGGACCGATACGCACTCTGAAGAGCGAAAGCGTGGCATCTCCATTAAACTAGGATATGCCGACACTGCATTTTACAAAAATGACAAAGGCCAATATTACGCAACGGGAAAACGCCCCGACGGTACAAAAGATGTCGAAAAAGAGCTTGAGCGTGTTGTTTCATTCGTTGATGCTCCCGGCCACGAGACGCTTATGGCCATCATGATCACAGGGGCATCCATAATGGATGGAGCCATGCTCATGGTTGCGGCAAACGATAGTTGCCCTCAACCGCAGACCAGAGAACACCTCATGGCGCTTGAGATTGCTGGAATTGAAAACATCGTTATCGTGCAAAATAAAATTGACCTCGTAACACGGGAGCGAGCTGTAGAATCTCACAAAGAAATTAGAGCCTTCCTTGAAGGAACCATCGCCGAATCGGCACCTATTATCCCTGTATCTGCTCACCATGATGTGAATCTTGACATTCTCATCGAAGCCATCGAGGCAACAATACCCACGCCAGACCGTTCTAAGGACAAGCGCTCAATCATGCATGTGGCACGGTCGTTTGATATCAACCGGCCGGGAACTCGACCAAGTAAACTGCGAGGTGGAGTTATTGGAGGCAGTATTGTTGAAGGAGAATTCAAAGAGGGAGATGAAATTATCATCGGACCCGGTCGTAAAATCGAGAACGGCAACAAATCCACATGGGAGCCAATTGAAGCCGTTGTTAGCAGCATGCAGGGCGGTGGAAAGTCCCTTGATTTGATGCATGCCGGTGGTTTGTGTGGAATGGCAACATTGCTTGATCCATCAATAACGACGGCGGACAACCTCTCTGGTCAAGTTGTTGCACGCAAAGGTGAACTTCCAGAAATCCATAACTCCGTCAGCATCAGCGTGAATCTAATGTCCCACATGGTCGCCGGTGACGGTGAGGCACCTGAAAAGATTCATCCACTTCGCAACAATGAGATGTTGATGCTCAATGTTGCCACGGCAACATCGGTCGGTGTTACTCGGAACGCTGAGAAACACCGAACAAACCTCGATCTTCGGCTTCCAATTTGTGCAGACAAAGGTCAGAGAATCTCGCTCTCCCGAAGAATCGGCTCACGGTGGCGCCTGATAGGCTACGGAACCATCGAGTGAGGGATAATTATGCAGCAGGTGCTCATCGACGCCTGCGGATGGGTCGCTTGTATTGATGCGAAGATAAACATTGAACGTGAGATTGAACGTCTCGTTGGACCTTGTGAATGGGTTGTCATTCCCGAAGTGATTGATGAACTGAAAAAACTCGAAAGCGAGCGTTCCCCTGCCAAACGATTGCTCCTTTCATTGCTTGAAGCGAAGTCGGTGATTCGGACCAATGAAGACGAAACGCTCACCCATGCAGATGACATACTTTTCAGCATGGCAAGTACAAGTCAATGTGCAACTCTTACGGTTGACACAGAACTTAAACGACGACTTTACAGCAAAAACCTTACCGTTATCGAAGTGAGGAAAGGAACGAGACTTCACCTTCTTGATTCGCTATAGAAGCAATTACGGCAAGGTAAACAAGACATCATCACCGTGGCCGTCCAACCAGCCTAACTTCACTCCAGCGTCAATCCAAGCATGGGCATAATTTATGGCTCCAAAGGCCCTGACCAAATCGCCAATGTTCAAGAAATGCTGAGCATCAGAAGCATAATCATCAGCCATTCGCAACATCACGGAGAGATGTTCACCCTCTGTGGATGGAGGCTCTACGGTAGGTGTCGCCTTCGCTCGTGCTCTTTTTGTAATGTCTAGATACTTCTCGACACGCTCGATGGAAAGTGTATCTGGAGATTCTTTCATTCGCCTCCCTCCTTCTGACGACTTAACAAACGACGTGCGTCCTCGGTTCTTCCAAGTGATTCATAAAGTTCAATAGCAAGTGATAGCTTACCGAGGTCTTCAGCTTCTTGGGCACGGATGAACAATTGTCGCCGTTCATCCCAATTGCGAGCTAATGCAGCCTCTGCAGCGGCTTTGTATCGGCCCTGACGTTCTGCTTCTGAAAGATGGGGGGCAGACCATTTTCTTACCAACCCATTTCTCGTTGCAGTAGCCATGGCATCGGGAGTACACAACACAAGCAAGTCTCCAAGATCCATGTGTTGCCCCAAAGGTTCTGTATGCTCCTCGTCATGTTCATTGGGCAGGCTAAGAGCATGGAGGTTGCCTTCAATACCCAAAACCCACCAACCATCTCCGCTGCGTACTGCTTCCATAGGTTCAATTGATTCATGTTCGAGATGTTCGAGTTGGTCCCACCCGAACGGATGAGGCACTCCTTCCCAAATTCCACCGTCTCCACTTTGAAGCAAGAGACGCCCCTCGGTAAGCGCTGAACACCAACTCCAAGAGCGGTCTTCCAGTTTTCTCTTCCTGTCATCCCCCGTTAAACGCCCACACCACAAATATCCATCCGGGTCTTGCCAGAGTAGATGTTCTCGATCTAGCCATCCAACCAGCCTCCGAATTGGCCCTGTTTCGACACGACGAATGCCACGTCCTTCTTGAGAGAAGAGATGCAGTTGCCCTTGCCTCCCAGCAAGAACCCAACCTCCCCCCGGTCGGTGTGCGAGGTCACTAAACCCACCCGGCGCACTCCTTCCTTCGTGAACCATGCTTCCGGAAGTTGTATCCATGAGATAGAAGCCATGTGCTGCCAGCATTCCAATGGTTCCCTGGGAGGATTCTGCTGCATGAACCTTGAACGGAACCTCAACACTCCATCGTAGTCCACCGTCTGCTTCGAGCATCGTAAGTTGAAGTCCAGCACTGACCAGTAAGCCCCCTTCAACAGCAGTTAATGCTGATATGCGACCATCTGATTGCCAAGACCATGCGATATTCCACTTCATTCATCATCACTCCTTTGAAATGTACCCCAAGCGTGTAATTGGGCCCTAGCGGTTTGAGTGAGCACATACTTACGATGACGCCCTACCTTCCTTGCTTGTAAAATCCCACCCTTCAATAGGCGATTGCAGATTTGGGAAAGACGAGCCCGTTTAATGGACAAATGGCCAAGCATTTGTCTGTTAGAAGGTGAAAAGTCCCCTTCGTTCGCTTGACTCACCACATACGCTTCGGTGCGTGAAAGTGAAGAAAGTAAGTGTTTATCCAGAGGATGACTTTCCCTAGGACCAAGGATTTCAGTACGTCTGGATTCAAAGAACTTAATGATGTCAGACGATGATGTAGTTGCATTACTGGGGGTTTCAAGCGCATGAACCAGCCGTGAAATAAGATGCAACAAATTGTCACCCTGAGCACTTGGAATTGCCTCCATTGCCTTTGATTCATCACTTACCATCGGATTTCCTAAGAGGGATTCCCCTGCCTCGGGGAGTTCATCATCGATGCCAATGTATTCGGGCATAAGCCCGACTTCATCGTGAATGAGGGCTGCAGATTCTTCCTCTTCAAACTCCTCGGCCTGAGTGATTGGTGGGCTTTCTTCTGCAACCCAGTATTCATTCCCCTCACTCAACTCCACCTTGTGTT
>CAXAHZ010000017.1:0-13274 GCA_963968875.1 uncultured euryarchaeote | reverse complement strand
GAGGCCGATTTGGTTGCAGCAGGCGACTCTTGCCTTGACGGTAAACTTGGTCAAAAAATCGGAAATGAACTGGTAACGGTTGTTGATGACCCAACTCTAATGGGCGGTTATGGAGCCTATCCGATTGATGACGAAGGCGTCAACACAAGGGAAAAAGTACTCATTAAGAACGGTGTTCTCACAGAATATCTTAACCATCGGGAGACAGCTCATCACTTTGGTTTGGAACCTAACGGAGGCGCACGGGCACAAGATGGTCTTCATCACCCTCTTGTTCGTATGTCAAATACCATGATTCAAGGTGGCTCTCACGCTGATTTAGATGAATTGATGGAGGATGTGGACTACGGCATCTATGCATGCGGTACCAGGGGCGGCCAAGTTGATACAGGTCGTGGTTCATTTCAGTTTGCAGCACAAGAAGCATGGCTTATCGAAGATGGAGAACTAACACGCCCACTCAAAGATGTAAGCGTAAGCGGCATGACTCTTGAGATCCTCAAAAACGTTGACGGCCTCACTAAAAACGCATCCCTAGCAACGCCAGGATTTTGTGGTAAAGGTCAGACTGTGCCAGTTGGCGACGGTGGCCCTGTAATGAGAATCCGAGAGGCATTGGTGGGATGACCATGTTACCAGAAGGCGCAGAAGAACGACTTCTAACCAATGCAAAACTCATCGCCAAAGCCTGTGACCAATCGGGGGTACAACAATGGGATATTGTGGGTTTTCAATCCTACGGCCATGAACTTGATATCGAGGCAGGTAAGATCACCATGGCCGGTGGCGGAGGTGAAGGTGGATTTGGCGTCAGGGTTGTACAAGACGGGAAATTTGGCTTTGCTCATTTGGTAGATGTATCCGGCGCAGAGCGAGCAGTTGAGCAAGCCCTGAGCATCGCTCATAAATCTCCATCAATCGCTCATTTCGTTCTCCCAAGCGAACAAGAAGCCCAACGTGTCGGTGGAATGTGCGATCAAAACATTCTCAACTTGGGACCAGAAGACCTTCTCGAGCAAGCAGATGCAATCCTTAACGCCGTCAAAAGCGCTGATAAGCGAGCGACCGTAACCGGTGGTGGCGTAGGCGTATCGGCTACGGCATCCTGCTTACTCAACAGTGAGGGCATCCTCGAGAGCGGACTATCAACCTCTCATGGAATTGGCGTACAAGTTTCCTTGGACAATGACGGTAAAATGACAAGTTCATACCAAGGTGATTCTTCCAGAACCCGAATGGTTGACGTTCCGGATTGTGTTGCGCATGCCGTTGATTGGGCGGTGAAAACTCAGAACCCTATCGAGGTTGAATCGGGGGCTAAGGATGCACCTGTATTGATGACGAGTGAAGGCTTTTCCCCACTGTTTTCAGTGGTAGTTCCACCAGCAATGATGGGTCAAAAATTAGTTAGAAAGGAATCTTTCTGGACCGGTAAAATGAACCAGGTCGTGATGGCAGAAGACCTTTCCATCCAAGACAATGGATTGCTTGAGGGAGGCTTTTCATCGGGTTCAAGAGACAGCGAAGGTGTGCCAAAACGAAATCAAAGTTTGGTTGAATCTGGAAAATTAGTTAACATGCTTTGGTCAACACGTGATGCCGCACAGCAGGTTGCGGAAGGCCGTATTGACTCGGCACAATCGACAGGATCAGCCGTCAGTCGGAGCCACCAATCACCGCCATCTACCGGAGCTTCCGAGCTCATGATGACCTCCTCAAGAGGGAGCCGTACCTTTGAACAAATGCTTGAGCAATTGGATGATGGGTACGTAATCAATGGCGTCATGGGCGCTCACACTGCTAATCCAACAAGCGGAGACTTTTCAGTCACCACCAGCAGCATATTACGAGTTGTAGACGGTGAGATTGTAGGTCCGCTAAAGCAAGCAGGATTGTCAGGCAATCTCGCCAAAGCACTGGCGAGTAATGTGGTGCTCGGCGACGATGTTCGGAGGCAGGGTTCCTATTCATCTGGAAGCATGCATCTACCAGACGTCCTGCTCATGAAAGGTCTACGTGTTAACCCCGCTTAAGCCATAATTTGAAGAAATCCAAGGCCATTCTTTATGTCCTGTCGGCGTCAGTGTACAGTATCATGGAGGTCAAGGGAGTGTTATATCTGAACCAATCCGCACAAAAGCCCGCAGCCTGTTCTCCGTACAGGCATCGAACAACAATGTCTTACGGAGGGTCGCTGAATGTCTGAAGAAAAGTATGCCGATTACATCCAAGCGGTGCTCAAGGAATGCCCAGATGCTGATTCAGCTGAAGTAGCATCTGCTTTTGCAAAATACGAGGATGAATTCTACATCCCTCCTCAAGACGCTATGCGTTCGGTGCTTCGTCGTTTCAAGAGTGGGACTGGGCCAGCAACATCTACTGTTTCCACGCGAGAAGCTCGAGAAACCAAAAAAGTAGCCATGCTAAGTGAACTAAGCGGAGATGACCGAGATATTGAAATTGAGGTTACCATCGCAACCCACAACATTCGCGACCAACTCATCCGAGGTGAAGAAAAACAAATTGCCTTTGGATTCCTTGAAGATAATCCATGGGAAGAAAACGGAACGAAGACTCGTTGGGATTACAAGGACTGGGGCCCTCATTCAAACCTTGCTGCCGGAAGTATCGTACGCATTGAGGGGGCAAGCGTCAATGAATACAACGGGAAGATGTCGTTGAACATCAATCAATCAACCCGAATCGTTGTATTGAAAGAGGGCGTTGCGACTACGGTTTCAACCAATGACCCGATTGAGATTAAGAGTGTTCCATCGGACGGTTATATTTGCGTTGTAGGACGAGTTCTTGCATCACGTCCCGATCAAATTCATCGTAAGGATGGCTCAGGTTCAATCGATGTTGTAAGGGGCCGAATTGCAGACGAGACAGGTACAATTGGTTTCCTTTCTTGGGAACCGTTTGACCATGAAGTGGGCTCATTGTTGAAAATTGATGGAGCACAAGTCCGAAGTTTCAGAGATACCCCGGAGTTGAATTTCGGAAGGACGACTCGGATCGAAGTCTTCCACGACGCCAACTTTTCCGATTTGGAATCCTTATCCAACAGTACCTCCTTGACAATCTCGCAATTTAGAGACGGTTCAAGAGATGTTGATGCAACCGTTCAAATTACAGAATGGAACAAGCGAAGTTTTACTCGTGACGGGGAAGAAAAATTCCTATGGTCTGGACAAATTGCTGATCCTTCTGGCCGTTGCAGAATGAGTGCATGGCAAGAACTTCCAATCACTTCCGATGACCTGCCGGTCACTGTTAAACTCAAAGGCGTTCGAATACGTGCATGGCAGGGAATTCCAGATGTGACGGTGGATACTGCGGACCAAATTGAGATTCTTTCAACGCCTCCCTGGGATGAATCGATTGACCTCAACAACCATTCGGTTGAAATCACATTAACTGAAATGGTAGCTGGCCCGAGTAGAGTTGGCATTGAAACAACAGGTCTGGTCGTAAGTGTTCGGGACGATTCTGGATTGATTCGTCGCTGTACAGAATGCCGTCGCGTTCTACGGGACGGTGTGTGTGCGGAACACGGAGCAAACGAAGGGAACGAGGATGTTCGGCTTCGTCTGGTTGTGGACCATGGAGGTTCAACTGCTGCAGTTCTAGTGAACAAAGAGGCTACTTTGGCTGCTCTCGGCATGACCGATGAAACATTGCATGCATCTGTAGACGAGCACGGTAAAGATGGTTTTGTTCAAAGAGTTCGTGAGATTCTACTTGGGAGAACAGTTGTTGTTTCAGGGCGCAGTATCGTTGATGATCAAGGCGCTATGTTGCTTTCAGATAGATTGGAGATTCCAGAAAAAGATTCTCAATTAAGAGCGACTGAACTGCGAGCATTGTGGGGGTGGGCCTGATGCAGCGAGAACGTATTCTCCGACAACCTGCATTCCTGATGCTCGCTTCTGAGTTTGGAACAGCCACACTTAACGAGAAGGGATCTGGAGAATTTGACCCATCATTTGTTATTACCAAACTTGGCTCCAAGGCCAACAGAATCGTCGCTTGTGGTCTTCTAGAGCGGTTAGAAATACGTGAGACAAGTAACGGCTCAACGCTCTATCAGGGTCAATTACGCGATCCAACTGGTCTTCACTATTTCTCGGTTGGAGATTACAATTCCGAAACAATGAGGGAAATGTGCAACCAATGGTCTGAGCGTACTGAAGAAGGCGACCCGATTCTTCTGATGATGACGGCGAAGACTCGATGGTACCAAACAGAGGAAGGCGCAGTGTACACTTCTCTTCGCCCCGAAGAGGCATGTGAAGTAACACGAGACGTTTATGCCAACTGGCTCTTGGATGCTTGCGAAACAACCATGATGCGAATGAAAGCCTATACTTCATCGCTTGAGCTTGAGCCTACGATGGAGGCATACGAACGCAGCGACCTCCCACCGACTATGAAGCATGGATTACTTGCAGCTCGTAATCACTATGATGAGGTTGATCTTGAGCCGTACAATTTGAATTTGATGCAGGCGCTGGACATTGCTGAAGGTCGGATTGCAGCAGCAACTACACCACCTCCTGTTATGTCTCTTCCAGATGGTGAGGAGCCAGATGCAAACGAGGGAGACGGTGAACTGAAAGGTTTCATTCTTCACGTCGTACAGCATTTTGACCAGGGCGATGGTGTGGACTTCAATACAATCCTAAAAAACGCTGCAGCACGAGGGTATGTCCGTCAACAAGCGGAGGCAATGCTCGATGAATTGTCGGATAGCGGTGAAGTTACGGAACCACGTTTTGGTTGGTTCAGAGCTTTGGCTCCCACAGATGAATAATCCAACACATTCAAGTCCTTCTTGCGGTGTGGGTAGGTTAGGGGTCACATCATGGCAGGCATGGATTTCTTTATTCGCCCCGCAACCGGTACATCCAGTTCGGATTGGCTTAGAATTGCAAACGCAGACATCAAGGTCCGAATGACAAGACGCCTAACTCGTACGGTTATTCGTGGTCAAGAGGGAGATGACCTTCATGACGAAGGTTCAGAATCTACAATGTACACCATTCGTGGTGAAATCTCCCTGGATGAATATAAGTCTGTAATCAACATGTTTCGTACAGGACAACCTTACATTCACGATCCGTTTGAAGAGCGGGATGTGAAAGTAATTTTCGCTGCTATGGAATACGAAAGTTCCACTGAAAGTTTCATGTTCGAACTCTTAGAAGACGTAATTTGAGGGATGTAGTATGCGCAAATTGGATGAGAAAAGAGAACTTCTCTATGTCATCCGAACCTTGGACGTCCTGATGTCATCCGGTGTTGGTCTTGAAGCAGCTTTGCACACCATCGGTAAAGGTGGTTATGGAATCATTTCCGAGGACTTTTCAACGATGATGAAACGATTGCTGAAAGGAACCGGTGGAGGGCTTGATAAAGAACTCAAGACCATGATGAAGAAAGCAGAATCTAAAGGATACAAACGCCTTTTGAACACACTTTACACCAACGTTACTCAAAACACAGACCTTGTTGACACTCTCAAAAAGCAAGGGACTCGAATGGAAGAGGAACGCAGCGAAGAAGTGGAAAAATACATTGAAGAACTTGGTGGTGTCCCTGAAACCTTGTTGTCAATCGGCATGATTGGACCGATTATCCTTGCAATTGTCGGATTAGTTCCACAGTTGATGTCGGGAGACCTTGGCGCTTTCATGTCCCTTCCCGAGGCTTCAGTGATCAATACAGTGGTGAACATAGGATTGTTCATGACCCTTGTTGGAATGTCGCTGATCGGATTAAAGGCCCATACAAAGGACCCAGGATTGTGAGGTGTGAACGATGTTGTTTGGATTTCTAGAATCATTTAATGACGCGCCATTGCTGCTCTATCTTGGAGTTATCGCAATTGCATGCATGGGGGGAGGAATACCACCGATGCTCGAACGTCGCAGAAGAAGAGCCATCGAAAACGAACTTCCGGGATTCCTTGAAGCACTTTCAGACTCGGTTGGGGCGGGAAGAGGTCTTCAAGAAGCGATGATGGAGCAATCAACCAGTAACGATGGGCCTCTTGCAGCATTGCTATCCGAGACCTTGAAAGAAAGCCATTCGTCATCCTTTGAAGCAGCTCTCTCAGCCTTTGCAGCAAAAACCCGTTCAAGTCAAGTCCAGCGAGTGATGGTATTGATTGAAACAGCCATTCAACAAGACTCCTCACTCAAAGAACTCCTTGGTGATTTGAGCAGAGATTACGAACGTCTTAACGACCTTATGAACAATCGGGAGACAGAACTTCAAGGCCGTGGAATCCTAATTATCCTGTTTGTAAGTGTTGGCTTACCTGTATTGATCGCCTTCATCGTTGGTCTTTTTGCCCCAGCCAGTAAGGGATTCCAGATCACCAGTTTCAATCAAACATTCAGTTACTTTTTCGCAGCCGCATCAGCCATCGGAGTGGGTGTTTCCGGGCGTATGATGGGTCGTCTCAAGGACACACTTTGGTGGCTTCCACTTTGGATGACACTGTCCATGGGACTCTATCTAGGGGCTGTCAAAGCAGTTGGTGGTTGAAACATGTCAGAACAAATATTGGAACAATACGGGCGAATTACGATTTACACCGAACCCAATCACCCATCTCCGATTTATCACGTGGATGGTGATATTCAGGCCAATCCTTATGGGGACCTTGCTGCGCTTTTTGAAGATGATTCGCTTGAAGAAGTCATGTACAACGGTGGAACACAGTGCGTTAAAGTGGCTCATCGAGAACATGGGATGTGTCGAACTAACATTTGGATTGACGACGACTCGGGATTGCAGATATCAAAAAACATCGCCTCTTTCACCAACGTACCGCTTGGTGACGGCCCGGGTCTTGTGCCAATCTTTGACGGTCGTCTGCCTGATGGCTCCCGTGTTAACGGAACCATTCCTCCAGTATCCCCTGACGGGCCAACACTAACCATTCGTAAATTCAAGGAAGACCCGTTGACCATGATAGATTTGGTAAATTTCGGAACAGTAAATTCACGTCTGGCCGCCATGATGTGGGTTTGGATTGAGGGGTTGGACAGTCGCCCTGCAAACTTCGTTATAGCAGGAGGTACCGGTTCCGGTAAGACAACAACGCTCAACTGCCTAGGGATGTACATCCCCTGGTCTCGTCGCCTTCTTACGGTTGAAGACACTGCTGAATTGCAAGTTTATCACGACCATTGGCTACGAATGGAAACGCGTCGTGAGCGTCCTGACGGTACTCAAGAAGTCGATATGAACGACTGTCTCAAGTCAAGTCTTCGTATGCGACCTGACCGCATCATTGTTGGAGAAGTACGTGGACCTGAATGTGCAACGTTGCTCACAGCAATGAATACAGGACACGACGGTTCATTCGGTTCCCTCCACGCAAACACCGCTCAAGAAACCGTAACTCGTATGATTAATCCACCGATGAGCGTTCCTCCGATCATGCTCAGCGGACTCGATCTTATCATCATTCAAGCACGTCTCCACGTCAACGGCAGAACAGCAAGAAAGATCACTGAAGTTGCTGAAGTAGCGGGTATGGAAGGGGATAAACCCCGTCTTAACGCTATTTGGAAATACAATGCAGCTACCGACCAAATTGAGGAAACCGGTATCCCATCCAAATTAAGGGAAACGATTTGCAATGCTGCAGGCGTTACTCCAGACGTCTTTGAAAAGCACGTTCGTCAACGACAAGCAATTATTGAAGACCTTGTAGAACGAGGTATCTCGGATATCCAAACCGTAACATCAGTCGTTCAAAATTTCTATGCATCCCAGCATTGAATTTAACCACGAAGTCGGTTAAGAAGTTCATCAACTCGGTCAATCTTTCCACGCACTCTCGCAACGCTATCCGAAGCCTCAATGACAGATTCAGCTACTTCTTCCTCTTCAGTTGAGGTAGACTCTTCAGTTATTTTGAAACTTTGAGCAAGGGCCTTTAGTTCGGTTACAATCGCGTCAACTTCGGTTTCACTTACAAGAATGCCAGGGGCAATCCGGGGAATGTCCGATGGGGAGAGGTATCCCAATTCAGCCCCAATGATTCCAGCACATGCAAGGATACGAGGGCGGAGGTCAACTGTGTTCACCTCATATCCCTTGGACTCCAAAAACCGAACGATAAGAGCTTGCTGTGGTTCCTCAAAGCCATGTTCGCTTGACTCAAGAACGGTTTGAACGAGTTCTTCAAAAGAGACAATGTTACGTTCCAAGCGGGCAATGGTCGATCGTTCACTTTCTTGCAAATGGACCGCCCCATGATGTAGAATTCTCATCATCCGCTGTCTTCGCAATACAATCGGGTCATGAAGTGCCTGAGTTTCAGCGATTTCTATGTGGAGGTCAAACAGCGCGTGCAAACGTCCAGAAACGCTTGGAATACGCAAATCAAGGCCCATTGACCTGGCTTCATGCTCAAAGGCCATACGTGCCTTGACGGTATCTCCTTGATACATGGACAGGAGGTTTTCCAAGTGATCTCTTAATGTACTTCTCGCTTGCTCAAAACCTCGCAATGCTTCTCTCTCACTCCACGATTGTGGCATGGCATGTGCAGCGTTAGCTTCTTGTTGCATTTGGAAATCAAGTTCCATGACTGTATTGGCTATAGACTGGCTGACTGGAGTAAGTTCAGTTGCAAATCCATGGTCTTGCAGGGACGCTATGAACGCTTTCAAATCCTCTTGGTTCGTCGTGGAGCTTACCATCAGGAAGTCACGGGCAAGTGCATGGATTTCAGCCATTCTACCCTGAAGTTCTATCAAGGCGGTTTCAGTTTCTAAACTGTGTGTCTGGTGACTCTCAGTGTCCTGTATCATTGGCGGAGTAGGGGGTTCAGCAACTGCTTCTGTGGTGCGAAGTGCGCCATCAATACTCGCTGAGACTGAAGATTGTGAACTTGAATGCCCCATGGCCTCAAGGTCTTCTCTCAGAGTTGTTTCTTCTTCAAAGGACCAACCCGTTTCATGGCTCTCAACGAATTGGTCTACTGCTTCAATGACCTCTACAGCATCTTCTTCCTGCAATTCATGGTCAAATGGAATTTCAGGAATATTGATTTTGTCGCGAGGTCTTCGAAGGCTTTTCTTGACTTTACCCCATGCGTTTTCCTGGCTTGCTAGAACTCCAGCAACTCGGACTAGGAGTGACTGTTTATTTCCTGAGAGTGGTAAAGCCAGTTCTTTACATAAAGCATGAAGTTCATCGCGTGTCATCATGTCAAGGTTGTCTGTAGTCAGTTGCTTTGGATCGTGGTAAAGATGCAGATACATGCGCTGCCTACGAGCTTTTATTGAACCTGATTTTTTGATTCCAAAAACTCCCAAGAGTTCGCCGAGTTCTGCATTTGGAATTTCCTTGATGGCTTCCTTGGTCAGATTCCAATGGCCCAAAACCGTGTGTTGAATTAGGCGAGAACGTAGTGCTTCAACTGAGCCTGTTTTAGGGAGATTATGTTCGTCAGCCATGGCCTTCAAATCGTCCAAACGGGCTTGGTAAAGTCCGCCAAGAAGTTCTGACTTGTCCATTCCGCTCTCACCTACATCGGCTTTTGCCGCATTGAAAGCATATATGTCTTCTCTGTGAACCCATGTTCAGCGAGCGTATTATGGAGGCAAATCCAAAAGTCCGAAGCCATCAAGATTCGTCGTAATCCATCATTCGTGGATAGGCTTGCGAAAATTCAGGCGGCATGCCAGGAACAGATCGTTTCAGTTCCTCGTGATCTGTGCTCATCATGGTAAGAAGGTTCAAAAATTCCCGTAACAGGTTTACCATTCCAATATGGCTGTTTTCGGGCAGTACGACTCGTTCTGTAGCAGCGGTAATGCTACCTGATGGATTCAATGTTTCAATCATCATTTCAACTCGGGGGCCTCCCTTAAGCGCCTTTAATTCTGGGTTCAAGAGGGACTCCATCGTCGCTTCATCCCCGAGCTGGGTAGCCTCTTTCAAAATGGTAGAAATTTTTCTTTGCTCCACGTGGACGCCCACTCGGTGGTGCAGGACAGGGTCCAAGGTTTCCATGATTGTTTTCTCAAGACGGTAAGCAAGCAATGCGCTTGGGTCCAACATCGCAGAAATTGTGCCAACGGGGAATCCTTTCCTTCCTACAAGTAGAGTAAATCCATGGAGTGGCGGGGGGATGAATCTCTCCCGGTTTTGATTTGCATCATTTCGCTGAAGCCCAAGGGTGTGGCGGCGGGATTTGAATCTGTATCCGGAGTGAACGCTTCTGGGCACGATGAAACCTTGTATCTTATCCTCTTTACGAAGTTCTTCAAACCACGGCCATTTATCATCTTCTTCTATGCTACTGTATTCCTCTGCCAATCCTAAGTGTTCAACAATATCTTCGCTTGTAAAAATGGTTAGGTCATAACGTAAGCGTAGCATTTGGCGATGAAGAAGTTCGGAATCACACACCAGAATAGACTGGCTTTGAAGGTATTCGGGCTTGTCTTCAGCAACAAGTACCCATGTGGGTTCTTTTCGGGAGAGTAGCCCGATGATGTTCAATCCTTCAGTGTCATATTCGTCCCAATCAAATGCGCTCATACCCAGTATGTCGCCAGTTCCATCTTTGAGGCAATCAATGGCCACCTCCATGTGTGGAAGTTGTTTCATGATGAGGTCCTGATGTTTTCCGTGAGTTTCAACCGCTCGTTCAACATGCTGGCGTACACCATCATGTTTGGAGGGCGTGGTAAGCACCACGATACGCTCACTGTTTTCTATCAAATCACCTCGGCGAAGACATGTCCTCGCAGGTCATGGGCGGGGACGATTGGTTAAGAAGCCCACCGTCGTGGGAAACATGTGCGAACCGATGTTACGAGTCTAGTAGACTCGTTGGAATTCATGCGTCAAGAGGTAGACGCATCACTTCATGAATTGATTCAAAATGAGATCAACTCTGGTGCTGGCCAGGTTGCCCAAGAAGCAGGAAGGGTTCTATTAGCAGGGGGGAAACGTCTCCGACCGTTGTTGATTCTTCTCGCCCATCGTCTTGCAGGAGGTACAGATGATAAGGAAGTTCTTCCTCTAGCATTAGCATTTGAATTGATTCATACAGCAACCCTTGTACACGATGATATCAATGATGAGGCAGACGAGCGAAGAGGCAAGCCAACAATTCATGCTCGTGCTGGACAAGCAAAAGCGGTAATTGCTGGCGATTGGCTTTTCGTTCAAGGGTTCGGTTTAGGCGGGAGATACAATGAATCGATCGTTACGTTGATGGCACGTTGTTGCGCAAATATTGCTGTATCAGAATTCCACCAACTTGATCATGTTCTCAACCTAGCCACGACGCCTGAAGACTACCTCGAAATCGTTAGGGGGAAAACAGCGGGCCCATTTGCAGCGGGTTGCCATGCAGCCGGTCTTGTTGCGGGGCTATCTTCTGAAGATGCGGAATCCCTCCGTCGATTTGGGATGGAACTTGGAATCGCCTTCCAACTGGTTGACGACCTTCTTGATTTGCGCGGTGATGAACGCATGGGTAAACCTCGTGGAGCCGATGTTTATGAGGGCAAAATGACGCTTCCCCTCATCCATGCGCTGACCTTATCTCACGGAAGTCATAGAGAGCGTCTCGCTGAGATGATCGAATCGTTCAAAGACTCGGACTTTGATGAACTCATGGACCTTCTTTCCAGGTCAAGTAGTTTGGATTATGCAGAAATTTTGGTACGCACTCATCTTGAAAGGGCACAAGCAGAACTGGATCGGTTTCCACAAAGCGATGCAAAAGAAATGATGTTGCTCATTACTCAATTGGTTATGGAGCGTCATGCTTGAGGTGTTATCATGGCAGTAAAGGAAGTAGAGCATCGACAAGTTATCGTTATCGGGGCAGGACCTGCAGGGGCGGCTTGTGCTCAACGACTCGCAGAAGAAGGAATTGATGTACTTGTTCTTGAAAGGCGTTCAATCGTAGGCAATCCTGCTCAATGTGGAGAATGCATCCCCAACTGGGGAGAAGTCGTTGGGACATTCAAAAACTTAGACGATCATCAATGGTTGAAAGACTATTTTGAATTCCCTGAACGACTCCGCCTACACCGTTTGGACAATATGCGGGTGTTTCTACCGTCCGGAAAATCATTCAATTTTGAACTGGATGCATTTGCAGGACATCGTTTGCAATTTGATGGTTATCTCGCTGATAAAGCGGTTGCAGCAGGCGCAGAGATACGAATTTCAACCACGCTGAAAAACATCCGCCATCAACGCAAGCTTGACCGAGATGTCCTCGTTACTGATGAGGGGCGTTTTTCTTGTGACTTCCTTATCGACGCTTCAGGAAGCCTTGCTCATGTTGGCCGGTTACGGCACGGTCAGGATAAGGCAGTCCGTCCAGAAGACCAAGTTCCCACTGTCTATGCACAAGTTCGTGGTAACGTACCTGAAACCTTTGATGTCTTCCTGGGGTCCGTCGCTCCCTCTGGATATGCTTGGATTATACCTAAAGGGCCGAATTTTGCAAATGTAGGCCTTGGAGTTCGTGCTGGGAAACTCAAAGGATCTTTGAAAGACCATCTCAGAAGGTTTTGTGACGATTTGGGACTTGAAATTCTATCGATTGGTGGAGGCTGGATTCCAATGGGGGGCCCAGTTAAGCGCATGGTTGAAGGAACGACAATGGCGGTTGGAGATGCAGCAGGTTTGGTTATGCCAAGTAACGGTGGAGGAATTTCGCAAGCAATTATTTCTGGATGCTTTGCTGCTGAAACGATCGTGAGCCATCTCAACAATGGTACGCCGTTAACAAATTATGAAGACAGAGTAAGGGCTTCTATGGGGAAGGCACTCAAAAACTCCCTTCGAAGTAAAAATATGGGTTATGCATTCATGAGAGGAGACTTTGCTACAGAAGTTATTCTTCGCTGCCTTGGTCCAATTGGGGGAATTCGCCGAGCCATGGAATGTGAGAAATCTCTTTGGGTTTTCTGACCTTGCTAGAAATCCCTTCCAAACGCTTGTTTTCATCGGTTGGTTCAAGTGATTTGGGGACCTCGTGTGTACATGCGAGCAACAATTTGCCGTGATGAAGAGGCGGTAAGCCCAGTCATCGCTACGGTTCTTCTGCTTGCAATCACCGTCATGCTTTCTTCCATGGTCTTCGTCCTCATGCAGGGTGCTTTGACCACGGTTGAAAAGAACGCACCGCAGGCTACAGTGAGTGTTCGTGCCCTTGACAATGGATTCCACGTCGTTCGTATCACAAGTTTAGACCAATCCATTGACCCTGG